>DASQFY010000057.1:0-4056 GCA_035632895.1 Candidatus Dormiibacterota bacterium | reverse complement strand
ACCAGGGTCGCGTTCATCGGGACCGATGTCCCCGATCCGCCGGACCATGTGCTGACCGCGCTCTGGGTGGTGCCGGTTGCGGGAGGACGACCGCGCAACCTGACCGCCGAGCTCGATCGCTCGATCTATAACGGCGCCTGGGCGGACCTGGTGATGGCCGAGGATGACGTGGGGCCAGTCTGGACCAACGACGACGAGCTGCTGGTCATGGTCGGGACGAATGGTCGCAACCTGCCGTATCGGGTCGGGCTTTCTAACGGGAAGGCGGAACCGCTGGTCGATCCGTCAGAGCCCATCGTCGGCGCCGGCATGGCCGCTGCGTCGGGACGCGTGGCGCTGTCCGCCGGGGTCGATCACCATGCGGCAGAGCTGTACGCGGTTGAGGGAGGCGGTCTGCGAGCCCTGACTCGCAACGGTTCGGCCTGGCAGCGACGCCTGCCCAACCCGGAATGGGAGGAGCTCTGGATCGATGGGCCGGGCGGCCCGATGCAGGTCTGGCTCGGTTCGCCGGCCGGTGCCCGACGCTCGCCACGGCCATTGGTGCTCATGATCCACGGTGGCCCGACGGGCGCCCACGGCCCGGGAGGCTCGCTCGACTCCACCATGCTGACGGCCGCCGGCTACCGGGTGGCGAGGCCGAACATCCGCGGCTCGGACACATTCGGCTCGAAGTGGATCGCGGGACTTGGCGGGCGCTGGGGCAAGGTCGACGCCGAAGACGCAGTAGCCGTGATCGACGCACTGGTCGAGCGTCGACTTGCCAGCCCGCGGCGCCTGGGGGTGATGGGCCTGTCATACGGCGGTTTCCTGACCCAGTGGCTGGTCGGCGTCACCGACCGTTTCGCCGCCGCGGTGTCCGAGAACGGGGTCGCCAACCAGGCGTCGACCTGGGCGAACTCATACTTCGGGGTCCACTTCCACCGGCGCGCGGGCCTCGGCGACCCGCTCACCGAGCAGGGTATGCGGCGGCTGTGGGCGAGCTCGCCGCTGCGGAACGCCTCGCGAATTCACACCCCGCTCCTCATCCTCCAGGCGGAAGAGGATCGGAACTGCCCGGCTGCGGACAACGAGCAACTGTTCACCGCGCTCAAGGTGCTTGGCCGCGAGACGGAGTACATCCTCTATCCCGAGGAGCACCACGAACTAAAGAACTACGGACGGCCCGATCGACGGATCGATCGGATGGAGCGGATTCTTGCCTGGTTCGACCGATGGCTGGGACGCCCGTCAGGCGGCGGGTGACTTCCGACTGAGTCGTTCGGCGAGCCCGCCGATCGTCAGCGCCAATCCAAGACCGATGATGCCGAGCGCCCCGACCAGCCGGAACGCCTCGCCGCCGAAGGCCGTGGCAAAGGCCAGGTAGGCGACCACGCCGCCGGCGGCGATCCCTGCGCCGATCCACTTGAAGGCGGGCGCATCGGCGATCCAGCCGGCCGCGTACATGCCAATCCCAATCGCGAACGGCATCACCGTCCACAGGTACGACCACGCCGGCCATCGGTCATTGAGGCTGGTGTACAGGAGCGCCGCACCGACCCCGGCCAGCAGGCTGCCGGGGATGACCATGCCTGCTCGCAGCCGGCGATTCTGCCTGCCGAAAAGGGCCGGCATCAGGAAGAAGAGGCTCAGCACCACGACCAGTACCGGCCACCAGGCGAGCACGTCGCCGCTGATCCCGAGGCCGGTGATCCAGTCGCGGATCCAGTCGCTGGCGAGCACGAGCAGGCCGACCAGGAGCAGCATGAGGCCCACCAGCAGCTCGATCGTCCGGCTCACGGGGCCGAGTATACCGATGGCCTCGGCACCCACCTCCCACCCGCCTTGACTGCCTCGACGACCGATGCCACCGTGCCGCGCGTGAGCCTCCTCTTCCGGCTGCTCGGCAGCCGCCTGCCACGCAGCAATGGCCAGCTCCGCGTCGAAGGGCTCGATGGACGACTGACCATCCGGCGGGACTCGTGGGGCATCCCGCATGTCGAGGCGGCCTCGGAGGCGGATGCCTGGTTCGGGCTCGGCTTCTGCCATGCGCAGGACCGCGCCTTCCAGCTGGAGACGATCCTGCGCGTGGGACGCGGCAGCCTTGCGGCCCTGGTTGGGCCGAATGGGCTCCCCGCGGACCGCATGTCGCGCCGGCTCGGGTTCCACCAACTCGCGGCGGCGCAGTTGCCCCTCCTCGACCCGGGAGTTCGAGCCGCGGCGGAGGCGTACGCGCACGGCGTAAACGGCGGCCTCACACGCGGCCTGCGGCGGCGACCCCACGAGCACGTACTGCTGCGGGTCCGGCCGACACCCTGGGAGGTGACCGACGTGCTGGCCTTCGGCGCCCTTCAGGCGTTCGCTCTCTCGTCGAACTGGGATTCGGAGCTGGCCCGCCTGAAGATCCTGGCCGAAGACGGCCCGGACGCGCTGGCCGATCTGGATCCTGTCTACCCTTCCTGGCTGCCGGTGACGGTGCCGGTGGCGGCCGCCGCCGGAGCGCCCGTCGACCGCCTGGCCACCGACCTGGCGGCCTTTGCCGCCGCTGCCCCCTCCGGCGGAGGCTCCAACGCCTGGGCCATCGCCGGCTCGCACACTGCGTCGGGGAAGCCGCTGCTGGCCAATGATCCGCACCTTTCCGCGCGCCTGCCGGCCCCGTGGTACCTCGTCCATCTGCGCTGTCCGGATTGGCAGGTCGCTGGCGCCTCGTTCGTCGGCGCCCCGGCCCTGCCGATCGGGCACAACGGGACCGCCGCCTGGGGGATCACCGCCGCGCTGACCGACCAGGCCGACCTGTTCATCGAGGAAATCGGCCCCGACGGCGACAGCGTTCGCGAGGGCGACCGCTTCGCCCCATGCGAGGTGCGACGCGAGCGGATCGAGGTGCGTGGCGGCGGCGCCGTCGAGGAGGTGGTGCTCGTCACCCCGCGCGGCCCGATCGTGAGCCCCTTCCTGGATGGCGCACCGACCGCGCTCTCGCTGTCCGCAGTCTGGCTGCGGCCGCTGCCGATCCGTGGCTTCCTGGATTGTGTCCGCGCCCGCGATTTCGAGTCGTTCCGGGCCGCCTTCGCGGATTGGCCCGGCCCTGCCCTCAACCTGGTCTACGCCGATGCAACCGGTCGCATCGGCTACCAGCTCGTCGGCCAGCTGCCCCTCCGCCGCCGCGGCTACGGGACGCTTCCGCTGCCCGGCTGGGAAACCGCCAACGGCTGGCACGACGAGCACGTCCCGTTCGACGAGATGCCATGCCTGGCGGACCCGCCGGAAGGCTTCGTGGCGACCGCCAACAACCAGCCCGCGCGCGACGGCGACGGGCCCTTCCTCGGCGTCGACTTCGTGGACGGCTACCGCCAGGCGCGCATCGTCGAGGCGCTCGCCGCGCGACATGCCTGGGACGCGGCCGCCTGCGGCGAGCTCCAGCTGGATATCACCTGCCTCCCGTGGCGTGAGCTGCGCGAAACCGCGCTGGTGCTGCCGGTGACGGATGAAACCGGCCGCCTCGGGATCGAGCTGCTCGCTGCCTGGGACGCGCAGGTCGCGGCCGACTCGGCGGCGGCATCGGTCTATGAGCTCTGGCTGGCGGAGCTCTCGGAGCGCGTGGCGAAGGCCCGCGCCCCCGCGGCGTGGCAATGGGCGCTGGGCGCCGGCTTCGGCGAGGTCGTGCCTCACACGGTGTTCAACACGCGTTCGGTCGGGCGTCTGGTCCGCCTATTGCGCGAGCAGCCGGAAGGCTGGTTCGACCACGACTGGCCGGTCGAGGCGGCCGATGCCCTGTCAGCCGCCGTTCGGCGCCTGCAGGTCGAGCACGGCGCGGACCCCGCCGGCTGGGCTTGGGGCCACCTGCGCACCCTCACCCTCCGGCACCCGGTCGGCGGTCAGCCGCGCCTGGCCGGAACGTTCAACCTTGGCCCGGTGCCGCTTGGCGGCGATGGCAATACCCCGATGCAGGCCTTTAGCGGACCGCTGGATCCCCTCGCCAACCCCGGCTTTCTGGCGAACGTGCGCGCGGTGATCGACCTGGCCGACCTCGACGGCGGGCGATGGGTGCTCGCCGGCGGTCAGTCGGGCAACCCGCGCTCA
>DASQFY010000056.1:0-6298 GCA_035632895.1 Candidatus Dormiibacterota bacterium | reverse complement strand
TGCTGATGACCCGCGACCTCGTGCCGACCGAGCCGAAGGTGCAGGAGCTGAAGTTCTACGCCCGCGGCGTCGGACCGTTGCTCAGCATGCACACCGACGGCCCCGGAGGGCGCGCGACGCTGGTGAGCTACACGCGCTAAGCCCAGAGCTCGAACGCTGCCACGTGAGTCGGCCGGACAACGGCGAAGTGGCGACGGTCGAGAGAGCCGATCTTCGGCTCGTTGAGGCGCTCCGCGAGTGCGACCACGCTTGCGTCCACCACTCCGAGCCGGAGATCGGCGTACTGCCTGAAGCGTCAGCCGCCGCGCGGCCATCCGTCGAGCGGCCCAGCCCCACCCGTGGCCCGCGTGAACGCCGAAGCGCGTCAGCCTTTTCCTGTATGGCTTCCTGGAGAAGGGCGGTGAGGGGTACGCCGCGACGGCGCGCCTCACCCCTGAGGGTGTCCAAAGACCGCTTGTCGGCCGCGACTAGGCGGTTCAGGGCGTGGCAGATTCTCCATCCAATGGATGCAGAATCTGCCAAGGGGGCCGAAGGCCCCCGCGTTCGCTGTCGTGGCGCCCGATCTACCCAAGCGGCGCCAGCAGCGCCTTCTTCTCCTCAAACGCGAACAGCAGCAGGTCGACCATCCGGAACGTCGTGTTGTTGGGGCCCAGCGTCGGCTTGAAGGTGGTGTCGCGGACGATCGAGAACTCGCTTCCCTCCATGGCCCGGTGAAACGTCTCGGCCACGATCCGCGCGCCCACTCCCTTCAGCTTTCCGCTGTTGAGCTCAGCCTCGCGCAGGAGGTAGAACCAGAGCGGCGTGTCCTTGAGAAACGCGTCGAGTTGGGTGGCCGTGAGCAAGCTGAGGTCGGCGCCGTTGTTGCCGTCGCGGATCTGGGTTTTTGTGAGCTTCGTGAGGTTGACGCCCTTGGCCTTGAGGAAGGTGGCCATCTGCTGGCCGGTCGCCAGCCTGACCATCCTCGCTCGCGTCAAGTTGCGGAAGGCCAGATTGCGCTTGGGGTCGTCGAAGTTGAGCCCGGCTGATCCGGCAAAGGTCTCTGGAGGCAGGCTCTTCAACGGGTTCACGAGCGTGGTGTCGATCCGCATGGCCCGGTTGAACTTGCCCTCCGAAACGGCGAGGTTGGGCTTGTTGGCCTCCTTGAAGTCATAGAGCCGGCGAAAGTCCGCGGTCCAGTCGGCGGCCAGCCGCGTGGCGCCCCCCAGATCCCCGCCGGAGGCCGAGAAGATGAACAGCCAGCCGATGATCCCCGCGCCGCTGTCGAAGGCCTTGTTCCAGTTGTAGGCCGATCGGATCATCGAGTGCCCGAGCCGGAATGCGGCGATGGAGAACTCGATCGGCATTGTCGGCATCTGGGTCGCCGGCACTCCGACCTCGAACGCCTTGCGGCCCTGATTGAAGACGTTGTTGAGCACGGCCGGCGCGCAGACGCGCGGCAGGTAGTCGGTGCGGATCATCCACTGGTAGTGCTTGGTCACCAGCTCGCGGGCCTGCGTAAAGCGCTGCGCCGGCGGCACCGAGGCGGGCAGGCTGTCGGCCACCCGGTTGTGGAAGCGCATCATGGCCAGGTGGGTCTGGGCCACGGCCAGGTTCTCGTCGTTGCGCAGGTCGGGGATGATCGCCTTGCGCCTCGTGGCCGCGTTGTTCCCGGCGCCGCGCGGAAGGTCGAAGCCGTCCTTCCCGGGGAAGCCTCCCGCGGCCTTCGTCTTTCCCATCTTGAGGTGGATCCCGTCGGCCTCGTAGAACTTGGCCGACTCGGGGTCCTGGGGCCCCGCCCCATACAAGGAGTCGAGGTCGAGAGCGGGGGAGCGCCCCTGCAGCAGCTGGGCCGGCGAGCGCTGTCCGCGGAGCATTAGCTTCGTCTTGTCCATCGTGAGGTCGTGGTCGATGAACTGGCCGAGGTAGGTGTACCCGGCCGGGATCTGGCCCGCCCCGCCGCCGCCCGCCGCCATCTCGTTGGCCACCTTCTTGCGGCTGGATTCACCGAGCTGACGGTTGGCTCCACCCGGACCCATCCGCGAGAACCGAAACGGCGGCGCCGCCGTCAGTCCCTGGATGTCCGACTCGGCGACGTCTCGCCCTTCGACACTTTCTGTGAGAGGCCCTTCGCCTTCGACGTAATAGCTCTCGGATCCGTGCCTGTCCATGCCCGCCCTCCTCGGTCGACCGCGCGCACCCTCTCACGCCCGATGGGCGTGCGTCAATAGGGCCGGTGGAGTTAGGTGCGATGCGTAGGAAGCGGCGAGCGCGGCCGTCTCACCCGAGAGGGCAGCGGCTTTCTCAGCGGCGGCTCCGCACCGCGCCTGCGTCCGGGGCCAGACGGGCCGCCGTGGGAGCGGTCGCGCCCGCGGCCGAGGCCGTAGCGGCCCAGTGGCAACCGGATCCCATCGCCCCCCGGGCCGTCCTTGCCCGGGCTCGGATCGGGGCCCTCGCCCCCTCCGCCATCGTCGCCGCGAGCGTCGTCATCGTCGTCGCGCAGGCGGAAGAACCAGATCAGCCAAACGATCAGCAGGCCCACGTCGAAAACGCGGAAGCCGACCATGAAGATCCACCCCTCCGTGGTCACGCCTCGATGCTAGCGCGGGTCGGCGGTCTGGGAAAGACCAACTACGCCTAGTTATTGTCGCGGCGCGCCCGGCCGAGCCGGGCGCTTGCGCTACTGCGCGTCCCCCTGGACCGTGGGTTTCGGGTCAGGGACGTAGGTGGCGGTGAACAGGAGCCGCGCGCCGCTGTAGGTGCAACCGAACAAATTGACCTCGCGCAGCTCGGTCATCGCGAACTGGTTCAGGCTGCGCGGTGTCTCGCAGCTGTTCTTGGCCCGCGACGAACGCCACCAGTCCGAGCGTGTCAGGTTGTTCGCGAAGATCGGCGCCCAGGTGGGGACGGTGATCGCGATCCAGTTGGTCTTCCTCACCCGCATCGGCTCGTTGAGCACAAAGGTCGGCTTGGAACCGAAGTAATCCTCCACCTCGAAGAGCTGGGACTGGTTGACGAGGCGGTAATTCAGCCGCGTCTTGCGCTTCTTGCTCTTTCTCAGCACCGAAAGACCGACCTCGGCGGGGGAGCCGAAGTTGTCGTTGAAGAACGCGACCTGCTCGGCGGTGGGCGCGGCGAGCGTGACGGTGAAAGCCACGATGTAGCCGCTGCGGCGGATGTAGTACGGGTTCTTCGGCCCGCCCGCGGAGCGGCCCTGCAGGCCGGTTACGCGAACCGCCGCCTCGCACGGATCCGCGGGACAGCTGGGGTTGACCGCATCGGCGACGGCGCCGAGTTCGACAACGCGTGCGGACGCGGCCGGCGCCAGGGCCAGCGCAGCAACAAGAGCGGATATGAGCAGGAAAGTTCGCTTCATGACCGATTTTCAACACCCGGCCCGAGACCGA
Source organism: Candidatus Dormiibacterota bacterium (assembly GCA_035632895.1). GTDB lineage: Bacteria > Chloroflexota > Limnocylindria > QHBO01 > QHBO01 > DASQFY01. Next base: position 2,915 of record DASQFY010000056.1, on the reverse strand, counting down.
GTTGCGGTGTACTCCTACTTGTAGCGGTAGGTGATCCGGCCCCGGTCGAGGTCGTACGGCGACAGCTCGATCTTCACCCGGTCGCCGGGCAGGATGCGGATGTAGTGACGCCGCATCTTGCCCGAGATGTGCCCCAAGACCTGGTGACCGTTGTCGAGCGTGACCCTGAACATCGTGTTGGGGAGGGCTTCTGCGATCTCGCCCTCCATCTCGATCTTCTCTTCCTTGGACACAGGCCGGGGCGCCTCAGATGAGGCGGACATTCACCGCCTTGGGTCCCTTGTCGCCGGCCTCTTCCTCGTACTCCACCTTGGCGTTCTCGGAGAGCGACTTGAAGCCGCCGCCGTCGATGCCGCTGTAGTGGACGAACAGGTCCCGCTCCCCATCATCGGGAGTGATGAAACCGAAGCCCTTCTCGTCGTTGAACCACTTGACGGTTCCGGTAGGCACTTGCCTTACCCCTTCCTGCGTAACTCACGCCGGCTTGGCCGGCCCAACAGCCGAGACGCTACCAGCCCCGCAGCTCCTGAGCGACCTCTGCCAGCTCGCCCTCGCCGGGCTGCCCGGGCTGTCCGGGCAGGCGCAACGGGTCGTTGTCGTAGCGCGGGATCACGTGGATGTGGGTGTGGAAGACCGTTTGCCACGCAGCAGGCTCACACGAGCTGAGCAGGTTGACCCCGTCGCAGCCCAGGGTGTCGCGCATCCGCTGTGCCATGCGCTTGGCCGCCGCGGCGGCATGGGCCAGGTCCGCGTCATCGACTTCGTAGAGGTTGCGCGAGTGCCGTCGCGGGATCACGAGCGCGTGACCGCGCGTCCACGGGCTGATGTCCATGAAGGCGATCGTGTGCTCGTCCTCCTGGACGATCTCCGACGGCAGCTCGCCGGCCACGATCTTGCAGAAGATGCAGTCGTCCGCCATCGCTCGACTCTATTCCAGCCAGCCGACCTTCTTGAACCAGCGGTAGAGCAGGATGCAGATCACAATCATCACGCCGATGACCAGCGGGTAGCCGAACGTCCATCCGAGCTCCGGCATGTGCTCGAAGTTCATTCCGTAGATCGCCGCGATCATCGTGGGCACGGCGAGCAGGGCCACGATGGCCGAGATCGTGCGCACGTCCTGGTTCTGGCGCACGGTCACCTGAGCGAGGTTGGCCTCGAGCACGCTGGTGAGCAGGTCGCGGTAGCTATCTAGCTGATCGTGCACTCGCATGAGGTGGTCGCTGACGTCGCGAAAGTAAGCGCGCACTTCGGGATGGATCAGCTCGTAGTGGCCGCGCGCGAGGCGGTCGACCGGCTCCACCAGCGGTCCAGTGGCCTTGTTGAACTCCAAGGTTTCGCGCTTGAGCTTGTAGATGCGCTCGGCGGGGTTAGTACGGGTATCGGAGAACACCTCGTTCTCGATCTCGTCGATGTCCTGGCCTAGGCCGGCCAGCGCCGGGGTGTAGTCGTCCACCACTTGGTCGACGATCGCGTGCAGCACGGCCCCAGGCCCGTGCTCCAGCAGCTCGGGCTGGCGCTCGAGCTGGGTCCGCACGCCGTGCAGCTCGCTGGCCTCCCCGTGGCGGACGGTGATGATGAAGTCGGGGCCCAGGAAGATGAGGATCTCGCCCAGGCTCACCACTTCATCGGGATCGACGTAGCGGGCTGTCTTCAGGACGATGAACACGGTCTCGCTGTAGACCTCGAGCTTCGGGCGCTGGTGAGCGTGGAGCGCGTCCTCGACGGCGAGCTCGTGCAGGTTGAACTCACGCCGGATGGAGTCGAACTCGTCCTCAGTGGGCTCGTACAAGCCGATCCAGACGAAGGCATCGGGCTGGCGGCAGGCACTCACCGCGTCGTGAACCGAGATATCGCCGTCGCTGCGGCGGCCCTCGCGGTAGACGGCGCAGTCGACGATCATCGCCACTGAAGCCTACGCGCGGCGCCTCCAGGCCGTTCGGTCGCTGCCGAATACGTAGCCATGCGCCACACACGACTCGTCACGAGCACTCTTTTCGTGCTGCTCGCCCTTCCCGCGGCCTCGCAGGCGGCCACCAACCGCGATCTGCTGAGCGACGCAAACCTGAGGATCGACGGCCAGGCCGCGAGCGATCGGAGCGGCTCCTCGGTCTCGGATGCGGGGGATGTGAACGGAGACGGCCGCGACGACGTGATCGTCGGGGCCCAGGGCGCCGGCAACAACGGCCGCGGATTCTCTGGCTCCTCCTATGTGCTCTACGGCGCGGCCACGCCGGCCAGACTCGACCTCGCCACGCTGCCGGCGAGCCAGGGTTTTCGCATCGACGGCGCCGCCGCGAGCGACGGAAGCGGCGTGTCGGTCTCCGGCGCCGGCGACGTCAACGGCGACGGCCGCGACGACGTGATCGTCGGCGCCACGGGGGCCGACAACAACGGCCGCGCAAGCTCCGGCTCTTCGTATCTGATCTACGGCGCCGCCTCGCAGGCCAACCTCGACCTGGCCGCGATGACGACCAGTCAGGGCTTTCGCATCGACGGCGCCGCCGCGAACGACCAACTCGGCTCCTCGGTCTCCGGCGCCGGCGACATCAACGGCGACGGCCGCGACGACGTGATCGTCGGCGCACCGGGGGCCGACAGCAACAGCCGTACCAACTCCGGCTCGTCCTATGTGCTCTACGGCGCCGCGTCGCAGTCCAACCTCGACCTGGCCGCGCTGAACGCCAGCCGGGGCCTTCGCATCGACGGCGCCGCGGTTACCGAGCAATGTGGCAGCTCGGTTTCCGCCGCGGGCGATGTGAACGGCGATGGCCGCGACGACCTGATCGTCGGCGCCCAGGGCGCCGACACGAACTCAGGCTCGTCCTATGTGCTCTACGGCGCCGCGTCGCAGTCCAACCTCGACCTGGCCGCGCTGAACGCCAGCCGGGGCCTTCGCATCGACGGCGCCGCGG
>DASQFY010000055.1:0-9581 GCA_035632895.1 Candidatus Dormiibacterota bacterium | reverse complement strand
CCGCCGCCGCCGTGCGGGGTCGAGAAGGTCTTGTGCAGGTTGAAATGCATGACGTCGAAGCCCGCCTCGCCGGCGCGGAAGCGACCGAGGATCGCGTTCAGGTTGGCACCATCCATGTAGCTGATCGCCCCGGCCTCCCGCACGGCGGCCACCACCTGCTCAATCTGGTCCTCGAAGATGCCCAGCGTCGACGGGTTGGTGATCATCAGCGCCGCCGTATCGGGCCCCAGCGCCGAGCGGAGCGCCTCGAGGTCGATGCCGCCGCGCTCGTTCGAACGGATCGTCACGGTCTGGTAGCCGACCATGCTGGCGCTGGCCGGGTTGGTGCCGTGCGAGCTGTCGGGCACCAGCACCTTGGTGCGCTGCTCGCCCTCTCCCCTGGACCGATGGTGGGCACGCGCCATGAGCAGGCCGGTCAGCTCGCCGTGCGCCCCGGCCGCCGGCTGCAGGCTGACCGCCGCAAAGCCGGAGATCTCCTTCAGCAGCTCCGCGAGCAGCCACTCCAGCTCGAGGCTGCCCTGGGACAGCAGCGCCGGATCGAGCGGATGCGAGTCGGCCAGGCCGGGCAGGCGGGCGGCCCACTCGTTCACCTTGGGGTTGTACTTCATGGTGCAGGAGCCGAGCGGGTAGAAGCCGAGGTCGATCGCGTGGTTCAGGTGGCTGAGCCGGTTGAAGTGTCGGAGCAGGTCGAGCTCGCTCACCTCGGGCAGGCGCGGCGCCGCGGCACGGCGCGCGGCCTCCGGCAGCGGCGGCTGGTTTGCCGCGGCTGCCCTCGCCGCGTCGGAGCTGGCCGGGAACCGAACGGCGCGCCGACCCGGAACCGATGCGTCGAAGATGAGGGGCTGGACGACCGTCGGCTCCGCGCCGGCATCGGGCGAGTGAAAGGCCGCGCCGCGCCCGGAGGCATCTGCGCGGGGCGGGCGCTCGACCACGCTCATGCGTGCGCCTCCAGGCCGCTCACCAGCGCGGCAACGTCGTCGTCGGTGGTCAGCTCGGTGGTGGCCAGCAGCAGCGTGTCGACCAGCTCCGGATAGTCGCGCTCGAGCGGGTAGCCGGCCACGATCCCCCGCTCTGCCAGGGCCGCGTGGCGCCGAGCCGCGTCCGGGACGCGCATGGTGACCTCGGCGAAGTACGGGGCTTCGAAGCGGCGCATGCCCAGCCCGGCCTCCTCGATCGCGGCGGCGACGTGGCGGGCCTGGATCATCGACCGCTCGGCCACCTCGCGCAGCCCTTCTGGGCCGACGGCGGTGAGGTAGGCGGTGGCGGCCAATGCGCAGAGGGCCTGGTTGGTGCAGATGTTGCTCGCCGCCTTCTCGCGCCGGATGTGCTGCTCCCGCGCCTGGAGAGTCAGCACGTAGCCCTTGCGGCCCTTCGCGTCGCGGGTGCTGCCCACCAGCCGGCCGGGCATCTGTCGCACCGACTCCATGCGGGCGGCCATCAGCCCGACATACGGCCCGCCAAAGGCCAGCGGGATGCCGAGCGGCTGTCCTTCCGCCGCAACGATGTCCGCCCCGTAGCGCCCCGGCGGCTGGAGCATGGCCAGCGAGGTCGGCTCGACCACCGCCACCAGCAACGCGCCGACCGCGTGCGCCGCCTCCGCCAGGTCGCCCATCGACTCAATGCCGCCGAAGAAGTTCGGCTGCTGCACCACGAGGCAGGCGACGCCCTCGTCCAGGACGCGCTGCGCCGCGGCGAGGGGGGTGAGGCCAGTGCCCCTCTCGGCCAGGTCGGCCGGGACCTCCACCAGCTCGATGCCCGGGCCGGAGCTGTAGGTCGCCAGCACCCGCCGAACCTGCGGATTGACGGCGGTCGAGACCGCGATCCGGCCGCGTCGCGTCAGACGGCAGGCCATCAGCGCCGCCTCCGCGGTGGCGGTTGCCCCGTCGTAATGGCTGGCGCTGGCCACCTCCATTCCGGTCAGCTCGCAGATGAGCGACTGGAACTCGTAGATGCTCTGCAGCGTGCCCTGGCTGACCTCCGGCTGGTACGGCGTGTACGAGGTCGCGAACTCGCTGCGCCCGATCACCTCCATCACCACCGAGGGAACCAGGTGCCGGTACGCCCCGGCGCCAAGGAAGCTGACCAGCGGGATCCGGTTGCGCCCGGCCAGGCGGGACAGCTCAGCGCGCACCTCCTGCTCGGTGAGCGGCGACGGGAGGTCGAAGCTCGTGGCTCGCACCGACGGTGGGATGTCGGCGAAGAGCTCCTCGATCGAGTCGACCCCGATCGCGGCGAGCATGCGCTGATGGTCGGCCTCGGTATGCGGCGAGTAGGCCATCAGCCGGCGGTCAGCTCCGCATAGGCGTCCGCGTCCAGGAGCGCGTCGAGCTCAGCCACGTCGGCGAGCGTCAGCTTCGCGATCCAGCCCGCTCCGAATGGGTCGCTGTTCAGGAGCTCAGGCTGCTCGCGGAGGGCGTCGTTGACCTCGGCAACCTCGCCGGAGACAGGCGCGAACAGGTCGCTCACCGCCTTCACGCTCTCGACGACCCCGAACGAGGCGAACTGCTTGAGCTGCGCTGCCGCCTCGGGCAGCTCCACGAACACGATGTCGCCCAGCTCGTCGGCGGCGAAGCTGGTGATCCCGATGACGGCCTGCGAGCCGTCGACGCGGACCCACTCGTGCTCGCGGGAGTAGCGGAGGTCATCAGGGAAGGTCGGCAACGTCGGCTCCTTGGCTGTGTGGCGCGCCCGGGACCGGCTAGCGCGGCCGCTTGTAGAACGGCAACTTTACCTGCTCGGCGCGGTAGGGGCGCTCGCGGACCACGACCTCGACCTCGTCGCCCACGGCGGCGTGCTCGACCGGCAGGTAGGCCATCGCGATTCGCATGTCCAGCGTCGGCGAGGCGGTGCCGCTGGTGACGGTCCCCGCCTCCTGGCCGGCGACCAGGACGGGGTAGCCATGGCGCGCGATGGCGTTGTCGCGCATGACCAGGCCGACCAGCTTCCGGCGCGGACCCGACTGCTGGACCGATCCCAGCGCCGCGCGGCCGACGAACTCGCCCTTCTCCAGCTTGACGACGCGCCCCAGGTTCGCCTCGTACGGGTTCACGCTGCGATCGAGCTCATTGCCGTAGAGCGGCATCCCGGCCTCCAGCCGGAGCGTGTCCCGGCTGCCGAGACCGCAGGGTCGGATGCCGAGCGCTGCCCCCGCGGCCAGGAGGGCGTCCCACAGCGCCGGGGCGCGCCGGGCGTCGCAAAACAGCTCGAACCCGTCCTCGCCGGTATATCCGGTGCGCGCCACCAGGCAGTCGATGCCCGCAACCGTCCCGCGCAGCGAGCGGTAGTAGCCGAGCGGCTCGAGATCGAGGTCGGTGAGGCCCGCCAGCAGCTCAGCGGCGCGCGGGCCCTGCGGCGCGATCAGGGCGGTCCGCTCGGAGCGGTCCTCGATCGTTGCATCGAAATCGCCGCGCTCGCGCAGGGCGCCCAGGTGCGCGACCACCTCGTCCCGATTCGAGGCGTTGCACACGATCAGGTAACCCTCGTCGGTGCGGTACACGATCAAGTCGTCGATGATCCCCCCGTCCTCGGCGCAGAGCATCGAGTACTGCGCCTGGCCCGGCTCGAGCGCGCCGGGATCGCTGACCACCGCGTAACGCGCGAATGCCAGCGCCTCCCCACCGCCGATCAGCACCTCGCCCATGTGGGACAGGTCAAAGAGGCCGACGCCAGAACGGACGGTGCGATGCTCCTCGATGATCGAGCCGTACTGGACCGGCATCTCGTAGCCGGCGAACGGGACCAGCCGCGCGCCGAGCGCCTGGTGCGCGGCGTGGAGCGGCGTTCGGCGCAGAGTGGTTGGCGCGCCGGTCACCGGGTGCCCTCCCGGACCGCCGGCCGGGTCGCGGCGCCGGAGCGGGCGGCGATCATCTCGGCGGCCTCCTCGACCAGCGCACGCTCGGTGGCGTGGGTCATCAGCTCCAGCGCCTCATTCAGCTCGACCCAGCGCACCTCGTCGAACTCGCGGTCGTGCTGGCTCACGTCGCCGCCCACCGCGCGCATCAGGTAGAAGTGCACCGTCTTGTGGAAGCGGGTGCGACCCCGCACGAAGACGTAGCTGACCGAGCGAATCGGCGCCTCCAGGATCACCTCCAGCCCGGTCTCCTCGCGCGTCTCGCGCAGGGCGGTCTCCTCCAGCGTCTCGCCCGCATGCGGGGTTCCTTTGGGCAGGGCCCAGAGCGAGGGCTCACGCCGGTGGCACAGGACCACCTGGATCTGACCGTCGACCGACCGATGGATGACGCCCCCGGCGGACGTCGCCCGGGCGTTACGCAGTGCGGCCACGCGCCGCTAGGCGCGGCGGGCGCGCGACAGCCCGAGTGGAGGGACGGCCCGATGGTCGCGAACGCGACCCGGCCGCGCGACCGACGGGAAGCGGTAGCGGCTGGTCTGCGAGCGGAGCGACGCGATCGTCGGCAGCGTGTGGCGTGCGGCCCGAGGGCGATGGTAGACCGTGGCGGCGCGACCGAGGCCGAGGCGTGGCCGCCGCGTCGAGGCGCGCCGCAGGCCGAAGTCGATGGTCGGATGGGAGACGTAGCGCGCCGTCAGACTCACTCGCATGGGCGGCATTGTACGCCGCCCCTGCGGCCGCGCAACCACAATCGGCGATTCGGCCGCTCCATCTCAGGCGTGGTCGGCGAGCACCTCGCGATACAGGCGGACGACCTCCGCCACCCGGCCCGCTGCATCGAAGCGGATCGCCCCCTCGGTCGCGGCCTCGGCCATCGCGGCGCGGCGCGGCGAGTCGGCCGCCAGCCCACCGATTGCCGTTGCCAGGCGCGCCGCGCGGTCCCCTTCCGGCTGGGCGGGCACGACCAGACCGTCAACTCCGTCGCGCACGGAATCGCGGACGCCGGGCCCGTCGAGCGCGACGACCGGCAGTCCGGCCGCCAGCGCCTCGGCCAGCACCAGCCCCTGCGTCTCGGTCCGCGAGGCGAAAGCGAAGAGGCCGGCCGCCCGGATGAGGGCGATCCCCTCCATCCGCGGCAGCCGGCCGGTGAGATGCAGCCGGCCGGCCAGGTCGGGTCGCGCGGCGCGATCGCGCAGCGCGGCCTCCGATGGGCCGCCGCCCACCAGCAGCAGCCGCAAGGCCGGGTCCACCCCAGCCGCCAGCGCGAAAGCGTCGACCAGCAGCTCCACGCTCTTCTCGGGCGCGAGCCGGCCGAGCGAGGCGACCACGACGGAGTTCCCCGGCCAGCCGGCGGCGGCGCGCAGGTCGGGCGTTGCCAGGGCGCGGATGGCGGCGACCTCGACCCCGGTCGGGATGGCGCGAACCACCGGGCGGCGGCGCGGGCCCAGCCGCCCGCGGATCTCGTCGGCCAGCTCGGTGCCGGGGGCCACGATCGCGGCGCAGCCGGCCCAGAAGTCGTGCAGATAGGCGTCCATCGCGGCCGCGCCGGGCCGCGCCAGCGGACCCAGATAGTGGCGGTAGTCCCCGAAGCGGGTGTGGTGCGTGAAGACGAGGGGCGCGCGACGTCGCTGGGCCACGCGGCGCGCCATCAGGCCGGCGACGAATGGCGACTGGGCGTGCACGATGTCCGGGGCGAACTCGACCGCGGCGTGCAGCGCCGACGACGGCACGGGCCACGGCATCCGGTAGCCGTTCGGCGCAGGGGCAGGCGGCTGGTAGGACGGCAGCCAGGCGTAGGCGGGGTCAGGACCTGCTGCGCCGGCGCTCGGCAGTGGCGAGTCGTCCGCTGGACGCGGGGCCACGACCAGCACCTGGTGTCCGGCCGCCTCAAGGCCGCGTGCCAGGGCATCGGTCGAGACGGTGACGCCCGACAGGTACGGCAGGTACGACTCCGCGAAGATCGCGACGCGAAGCGGAGCTGGTGGCCTCATAGCCGCTCGTCGGCGGCCACGGCGGAGGGTTCCATCGGCGGCTGCCGCTCGGGATCGCGCACGCCCGGAAAGGAGAGCAGGGCGCCCATCAGCACCGAACCCAGGACGCCGGCGCCAATCATCGTCGGCCCGGCACCGATTGCGGCGGCCACGGGCCCGGTCAGGGCGAACGAGACGGGCACCAGACCGATCGAAACGAGCCAGTCGAGGCTCGACACGCGCCCGAGCAGGACGCGCGGCACCAGCGTCTGCAGCAGGGTGACCCAGATGATCTGGCCAACCTCGAACAGGGCCGCGCTGACGAAGCCGACCAGGAGCGCCTGCCACAGGGAGGTCATCAGCCCGTAGCCGGCGAGGATCAGCACGCCGACCGCCCAGCTGGCGTACATGGCGGTGATCCGCAGCCGCGGAAGGCCTCGCTGGCCAATGGCAATCGCGGCCGCGACCGAGCCCACCCCGCTCACGGCGAAGATGGCTCCGAGCGCCTCCGGCCCCAATCGCAGGCTGTTCTTGACCAGGAACGGCAGCAGCACCTGGGTTGGACCGATGAAGACCAGCAGGCTGAACATGGCCGACACGAGCGTCGCCCATAGCCACGGCGTGCGACGCACGAAGGCCAGTCCCTCGCCCACTTCGGTGATCGTCTGACGCACGCCATGGGCCACGACCTCGCGGACCGGGCTCGAGGCCATCGCGCCGATGGCGACCGCCGAGACGAGGAAGCTGGCCGCATCCACCAGGAACGCCGATCCCGCCCCCAGCAGTGCGACCACGAACCCGCCGACCGCCGGCCCGACGAGGCGGAACATCAGCGGCCGCAGCAACCCCTGCAGGGCGTTGGCCTGCGGCAGCTGATCATCGGGCAGCAGGTCGGGCACGATCGCGGTCGAGGCCGGGTTGAAGAAGGCGTCGCCCAGGCCGACGAAGCCGATCAGGGCGATGACGTGCCAGAGCTCGATTACACCGGACACCGACAGGACGCCGAGCAGGCCGACCGCCACGGCCCGCACGAGGTCGGCGCCGATCATCAGCCAGCGACGGTCGTATCGGTCGGTGAAGACTCCGCCCAGCAGGAGGAAGAGGATGAGCGGAATCGTCCAGGCCACGCCCACGATCGCGAGCGCGGTGGGGACGTTGCTGATCTCGTACACCTGCCACGCCAGCGCGACCGTGAAGAAGCCGTCGCCCAGCAACGAGACGACAGAGCCGAAGGTCAGCAGCGCGTAGTCGCGCTGGGCCAGCGGCTGGAGCATGCGGACCGCACCGAGTCGGGCGCGGAGGGGCGTGAGCAGCGGCGGCATCGGTCAGTCCGGTGGCATGAAATTGGTGGGCGATACTGGATTCGAACCAGTGACTTCACGGATGTGAACCGTGCGCTCTAACCGCTGAGCTAATCGCCCACCGGGGGTGGGGCAGTATAGCCGCGCGCCGCGAGCCGCTTCAATCGACGCGGGCGGTCTTTCGGCGGACTACTTAAACGTCGGCAATTTGACAGCCCCCGCGTCATCCATCGGCTCGTGTTCCTGACTCCGGAACGATAGCCTCGACAGGATCACTGCCCCGAGAGCAGACTGGGGCAGACAGCATTGAACGCCAGCGAATGCAGAGGAGCGCGGACATGAGCAACGAGCCGATCGTTATCGAGCTTGAGGGCGAGGACACGGAAGGCCACGCGTCCGTGATCCAGGTGACGCCCGATGATGAGGAGTGGCTCAAGGACCTGGGAGACTCGAAGAAGTCGGTCCGGATTCGGATCCCGGCCGACGACGACGACACCGAGGGCCACCTTGCCGCGGCGATCGTGAGCGTGGTCATCAACGATGACGACGACGACACCGAGGGCCACGCGTTGAGGCTCCAGTTCCCGTCAGTCAAAGAGGCGGACCAGTTCCGCCGGAACGTGATGGCTGCTGGCCTGATCACGGCCACCATCGCGCTCGGCGCCATTGGTGGAGCCGCGCTTGGATCGGCTGCCGGCAACGCCGTGAACGACAGCGCAGCGATTTCGGGCCAATCCTCGGTGGCCAACCAGGGCCAGTTCACCGTCGAGAACCAAGGCGGAACGGCACTTTCCCAGCGGCAGGCCGCGAACCAGGGCCAGTACGACGCCACGAACATGGGCGGCACGCCGGCTGCGGCCGCCGCGAACCAGGGTCAGTACGACGCCACGAACATGGGCGGCACGCCGGCTGCGGCCGCCGAGAACCAGGGCCAGTACGACGCCGATAACTTGGGCGGGACGCCGCAGGCGCCCTCCGCCCAGGACGACGGCGACGAGGTACACCGCCAGCCCGACCCGAACCGCAACTTGCCCCGCTGAGCGAACCTGTCCAGCGCAGACGCCGGCCTCCCTTGGGCCGGCGTCCTTGCTGACAGCTAGCGCAAGAACGCCCGGGTCAGGATGCCGAGGAGCAGGATGGCGATCATCGGCGCCCAGTCGATCGCGCCGGTGGGCGGGATCACGCGCCGGATCGGGGCCAGGATCGGCTCGGTCACCTGGTAAATAAAGGCCGTAAACCCGCCGCCGCCGGTCGGCTGCGTCCAGCTGACGAGGACGCGGGCGAGGATCAGGAAGGTCAGGACCAGCGCCAGCAGGCCGACGAAGTTCGAAATCACCTCGGTCATCGCCGGCGAGGATAGCAGCGCGCCGGTCAGGCGTGGCGCGCCCCGAAGATGGCGGTCCCGATTCGGACCAGCGTAGCCCCCTCCGCGACCGCGGCCTCGGCATCGGCGGTCATTCCCATCGACAGCTCCGGGAGCACCTGGCCGGCCGTCCGCTGCAGCTCGTCGCGGAGCTCGCGCAGCTGGGCGAAGGTTTGCCGCGCGTCCGACTCTGGGGCCCCAGCGCGGCCCATGGTCATGAGGCCCACCATCGAGGCGTGCCGAAGCTGGGTCAGCGCTGCGACCAGCTCGCCCGGGCGTCGCGCTTCTGCGGCGAACCACGCAGCGTCGAAGCCGGCCTTTCCCGGCTCCCCGGTCAGGTTCACCTCGAGGAGCAACCGCGGGTGGCGTCCGTCGTCATGCGCGATGCGCTCGATGCGCCGCAGCAAGTCGAGCGAGTCGACCGAGTGGATCGTCGCGAACGCACCGAGCGCGGGCCGGACCTTGTTCGACTGCAGGCGGCCGATTAGGTGCCAGTCGGCGTCGGGCAGCGCGGCGACCTTGGGGAGCGCCTCCTGCAACCGGTTTTCGCCGAACGAACGCAGGCCGGCGGCCCACGCCGCGCGCACCACGGCCTCGTCGAACTCCTTGGTCACAGCCACGATCCGGAATCCATCGGGCTCGCGGCCATTCGTCACTGCCGCGGCGCGCAGTCGGTCGTGGAGCGCGGCGAAGCGCGAGCGAATCAGCTCGGCGGTGAGAACAGGCTCCTCGATCGGCCGCATCGCCGCGTCCCCGCTTCGAGACGACGACGCCCCGGCCGGCGGCCGGGGCTCATCGGTCCAGGGAGGCTAGTCGTTCTTGCGGCGCAGGAAGGAAGGAATGTCGAGGTCCGTATCGGCGTACGACGGGCGGTCGGCGCTGCGCACCGGCAACGGCTCGCGCTCGTTGACCACCGTCTCCTCGCGCTCGACCGCGAACGGGGAGGGCGACGGCATCTGGTCCTCGAGCGCCTGCTGCTGCTTCCGGTCGCGCTCGATCTCGGCCAGGATCTCGCGGCTGCGCTCGTCGAGCGACGACTCGATGCCGGTCGCCACCTCGGTCGCGGCCGACACCGCACGGCCCTGCGGGCGCACCTTCTT
>DASQFY010000054.1:0-7293 GCA_035632895.1 Candidatus Dormiibacterota bacterium | reverse complement strand
GAGCTCGGCGGCCTGAGGCTCGCCTGAACCGCCGGTGTTGCCGGCCTGATCGCCCGGCGGCAGGGGCTCGAGGTCAGGGTCGATCCCGCCCTTCATACCCGGATCATCGATGGCGCCCGGTTCCCGCTGAAAATCGCTCATGCCGGGACGAGGCCTGCACAAGCGGTGCCACGGCGGGATGCGGGTCGTTATCGCCCACAGCGATGCATCGGCGCCGACGTGCCCGCTGCGGCGTCGCCTGATCGCTTGCGGCCATCACCTGACCCTGGGCGAGCCGTTCCGGCGTTCGCTGATCGCTGGGGGCGATATCCGGCCGGGCCACGGGCGGCGCTACAGCACGAAGGGTGGCGCGAAGCAGATGAATCGGTCGAACTGGCCGAATGGTCGGCTCGACATGAGCAGGGTCAGGAACGGCTCCATCCGGAAGCCACGCCCGAGCAGATGACGCATGGCGACTCCGTTCACCATCGGCACCTCGAACGACAGCTCCTTGATCCCGAGGGCCAACGCTCGTCCCTCGACATGCTCCAGGATCGCGACCTGGTCGTCGGGGTCCAGCGTCGCGACGGGCCCCGTGCCGCCGGCGCTGACGAAGGCGAAGCCAATCGGAACCCCGGCGCGACGGTAGAGATATCCCTCGCGCTGCTCGAGCAGCCACCGAAAGTCGTCACCGCGATGGAACTCGAGCACGGCCGTCTCGATCTCGATCAGCGCCGGGATACCCGCGTGATCGAGTCGGACGACGTCGATCTCGGGATCCGCGGGCGCGCGTCCGCCTGCCCCGGGTGGGCCGGCAACCGCAACGATCGGGAAGCGCGCTGTCGTACCGGCGCGGTAGTAACGGGCCTGGGCCCGCATGTCGGTGGTGGCGATGATGGCCCGCACCTCGCCGCGCCCATCCGGAAACGCGCGCGCCAGCAGGGCGGCACCCACGCCCGCCGACTGACGGTCGGGGTGGACGAAAAACTCGGACAGCTCGAATAGCTCGCCGCGCTCGACCGAGCGCGCATAGCCGATCATTTCGCCGCTCTCCCGATCCTCGGCCACCCACCACTCGGCGGCGTGCCCGGCCAGGTGCTCCATCATCGGCGCCAGCTCCAGCCAGAGCGTCTCCGGGTCCGGAGTCCATGGCGTGCCCTGTCGGGCCGTCAGGTCCCTGACGGCAGGGAGGAAGACGTCGAAGGCGCGACGCGTGTCGTTCGGTGTGCCGCGACGGAGGCGGAATGGTTCGGCCATCGGCGGGAGGGTAGCAGGCGGCATCGGTCAGTCGAAGATGCGCTCCAGGTGCCAGGTACCGCGGATCTCGTCCAGGTAGATCGTGCAGAGCAGGCCGTCGCGAGTGACGAGCTTGAAGTAGGCCCGCGCGACCGGCGTGCGCCACCAGTCGTCGTCGACGCGCCAGCGGTTGCAGATGCCGACCTCCCCATGGGTCATGCCGTCCATCCGCAGCCGGATGGGGGTGCCGTCGCGATCCATCTCGACCTGGACCAACGGGTGGCCGGGAGCCAGTCTGGTCATGATGCGGGTGGACCGATGTCCACGAGCCGTGTCCGCCGCTCGGCCAGCGCCGCGGTCGGCCGGTCGTGCACGGCCCGCCACAGGCGGCCATCCCCGAAGCGCGCGGCGAGCCGCTCCAGCGACCAGCGCAGCTCCTCCCAGCGCCCGGCCTGCGCCTCGAAGGCAGGCAGCTGGCGGGCGGCCGGGTCTGCCAGCCGGTCGAAGATGAGCCAGATGGCCCCGACGCGCGGCTCCTCCGCTTCAGCGGCTCCCAGCCGTCGGGTCCGCGCCGCCTGCTCCAGGCGACCGATGAGGAGGCGCGCGATCCAGTCCGGCTCGAGCGCCGGCGACGGGAGGATCAGCTCCACGCGCAGCTGCGGGGCATCTTCGAGGATGAGCGTGAGGCTTGCGCGGCCGGGTGCCAGGTGGCGGTCGCGCAGGGCATCGCACAGCTCCGCGCAGCAGCGGCGGAGCGCCAGCGCGGTGGCGCCCACCCCGTCCACTGGCGGCTCGAACGTGGCGCGCCGCGCCAGCCGCTCCGGGCGCCGCCGCGGAACGAGGGGACGCGGGTCCTCACCTCGGGCCAGCTGCTGGAGCCGCTCGCCCGCGACCCCGAACTGCGCCCCGACCGCTGAGCGCGGCAGGGCGGCCAGCTCGCCCATGGCGGTCAGCCCGAAGAGCGCGAAGCGCTGCCGCGTGACCGGGTCGGCGGGAAGCAGGTCCAGGGCGAGCGGAGCGAGCGCGGCGCGCGCGGCGGCCGGTCCAGCCGGCAGCGGGAGGAAGGCGGCCGGGGCATCGGGACGCTCCGGGCGGGCCAGCCGTGCGGCCAGGACCGCCAGCCCGCGGTTATCCCCCACCCCGGCGCGCACGGGAAGCGGCCTGACCTGCCGCGTCAACGCCACCGCCCGTGCCGCGATGCGCCGCTCTTCGCCGTGGAGCGGCCCAAGGCCGGTCACGTCGACCAGCGCCACTCCGGCGTCGACCGCCTCCACCCGCGGAGAGAGATCATCGAGGCGGTCGAGCATCGGCTCGAAGGGCGCGAGGTCGGCATCGGCGGCCCGCAGGGACGGCCAGACGAGTGCGAGCAGGCGTGTCACGGCCAGCGCTCCTGCCGGATAGCAACCAGGTTACTGGTAAGCGACTGATTGCCGGTCGAATCCTTCGGAAATCTATGACACAGCCCGCCCTCAACGATCCGGATGCCGCTTAGCAGTAACTCCATTGCTGCGAGACGGGAACCGGCCATCTCACGCACTGACGACGTGCAGCGCCAGGGCTGGCTCCTCGGCGGCGACCTCCTCCGCTGCGGCGGGTGCGGCGCCGGCCCGCAGCAGTGGGTCGATGCGTCGCCCTTCGGTGAACCACAGGTCGATCTGGGCGCGAGCGCCGGCCAGCGCCCAGCGATGGCGAGTCACGGTCGCCTCGACCCGCTGCCCGACGAGGTCACGCCCGACCGCCAGCCAGGCGCGCCGTTGCAGCGCCACCCGCACCCCGACGACCCGCCCCGCCGCCTCACGGCCGCGCGGCCCGGCGAGCAGCAGTCCCACTCCATCGGTGCGGACCAGCAGGCCGGCCAGGCGGTCCAGGCCGCGCGGGCTGCCGGCCGGCACATCCGCCAGGTCGAGCACGAACGCGTCGATGTGGCGATCGCGGGCCAGCCAGCCGGCCAGCTCCACCGCCTCGCGGGCATCGGTCGGTCGGACGACCAACAGCCACTCCAGCGCCACCCCCAGCCGGGCGGCGGTAGCAGGGTCCAGGCTGCCCGCCGGATCGAGGTAGGCGACCACCCCGCCGGCGGCCTGGCAGGCCGCCAGCGAGCCGAGCGCCAGGCTGGTGGCGCCGCTTCCCGGTGGCGCATCGAGCAGGGCCAGCGCGCCGCGCGGCCAGCCGCCGGTGCGCAGCGCGGCGTCGAGCTCCGGCTGGCCGGTGGGAAGGGCGCCGCGCGGAGGCATCGGTCCAGGCTCCGTGCCGCGCCGCAGGCCATGCTCGCGGAGCGTTTCGAGCAGTTCGGGGAGGGGTCGGACGGACCGGGCGACATCGGTCTGGGAGGTCATGGCCCGACCCATGATAGAACATATGTTCTAGTCTGGGAAGCCCCGAAATCCCCTGCTATACTCCGCGTCCCGTGGGGATGTAGCTCAGCTGGGAGAGCACCGCGTTCGCATCGCGGGGGTCAGGGGTTCGAGTCCCCTCATCTCCACCATTCCCATCCTGCAACACGGCGCAGCCTTGCCATGTTGCTCGCCCTGTTACGATCCGCAGGCATGGCCGCGCCCCCCGGCTCCCACGCCCCAGCGGCAAATGGCTCCTCACCGATGATCGAAGTGAGCCACGTCGACAAGTGGTTCGGCGATCTCCACGTGCTCCGCGATGTGAGCGTGCACGTCGACCTTGGTGAGGTCGTTGTGGTCATCGGTCCATCCGGCAGCGGAAAGAGCACGCTGCTGCGCTGCGTCAACCTGCTTGAGCAGGTCCAGAAGGGAGAGGTCGCCGTCGACGGCCGTTCGCTGAGCGGCGCGAAGGTGAACGTCAACGAGCTGCGCGCGGAGATCGGCGTCGTCTTCCAGAGCTTCAACCTGTTCCCGCACATGACCGTGATCGAGAACTTGGTCCTGGCGCCCATGAAGGTCCGCCGCCTCGATCGCGCTTCGGCGCACGACCGCGCCAAGAAGCTGCTGGACAAGGTGGGCATTGGCGAGAAGGCGGACGCGATGCCGACGCAGCTTTCTGGAGGTCAGCAGCAGCGCGTGGCGATCGCCCGGGCGCTCTGCATGGAGCCCAAGATCATGCTCTTCGACGAACCGACCAGCGCCCTCGACCCCGAGATGATCAACGAGGTGCTCGAGGCCATGAAGGCGCTCGCCGAAGATGGGATGACGATGATGGTCGTCAGCCATGAGATGGGCTTCGCACGCGAGGTGGCCGACCGCATCATCTTCATGGACAACGGCGAGGTCGTCGAGGAGGGTACGCCCGAGCACTTCTTCACCAGCCCCAGCGAGGAGCGCACCAAGCGCTTCCTCTCCAAGATCCTGCACCACTAGGAGTGAGATAGACCGATGACCAAGCGACTGTTGATGATCCTGGCGCTCTTCGCCCTGGTCCTGGCCGCCTGTCAGCCGGCCGCAAATGGCGCCAGCGCCCCCGCGAGCGACGAAGAGAGCGCCGGCGCTAGCGAGAGCCAAGCAGCCGAGTCGATAGGCCCGGTGGTGGTCGACGTGACCGGCCCGAACGTCGATGCCATCATCGCATCGGGGACTCTGCGCTGCGGCGTGAAGTTCGACGTGCGGGCGTTCGGCTTCAACAACCCGGAGACCGGCGAGATCGAAGGCCTCGATGCCGACCTGTGCCGCGCCATCGCGCAGTCGATGGGGATCGAGCCGGAGTTCATCGAGGCGGTGAGCGCCAACCGTATCCCGTTCCTCCAGGAAGACACAGTCGACGTCGTGATCAGCACGATGACGGTGAACGAGGAGCGCAAGTTGGAGATCGACTTCAGCCACGTGTACTTCGTGGCCGGCCAGTCGCTCCTGGTTAAGGACGGCTCGGACATCGCGTCGATCGATGACCTGGCGGGCAAGGTCGTTTGCTCCGTCGAAGGATCGACCTCCGAGACGAACATTCGGGAGATGGCCCCTGAGGCGGAGCTGCTTCTCTTCAAGACCTACACCGAGGCCGGACAGGCGTTGGCGGACGGGCGCTGTGACACGGTCTCAACCGACAACACCATCCTCTTCGGCCTGGCGGAGCAGTTCGGGGGAACCGGGCTCGTCGGTGGCGAGTTCACCGAGGAGCCGCTCGGGATCGGCATCAAGAAGGACCGCGAGGATCTCGTCGCGTACGTCGACGCGGTGCTCGAGGGCCTGAAGGAGAACGGCGGCCTGAAGGCGCTCTACGAAAAGTGGATCGAGCCCTTCACCGGCGAAGTTCCCGAGCCACCCTTCTGAGAATGCGCATGCCTGGCTGGTCGCGGACCGGCCAGGCATGCGCTCAGTGACCGCTGATGTTCGAGCCGGTCTTCGCCAACTTCGACTTCTTCGTCGATGGCTACGTCACGACCATCGTGCTCTTCGTCAGCGCGTTCATCGGCGCGGTGATCCTCGGCACGCTCTTCGCGGCCCTTCGAGTGTGGGGTACCGGCCCGCTGCGAAGCATCGCCACGGCGTACGTTGAGTTCTTCCGAAATACGCCGCTGCTCGTCCAGCTCTTCTTCTATGCGACCTTTCTGGCGCAGACGGGTCTGACCCGCAACCCGGTGCAGGCGGCGATCGTCGGACTGGCGGTCTACACCGGGGCGTTTGTCACCGAGGTCGTTCGCTCCGGGATCCTCTCGGTCGACGCTCGTCAGCTCGAGTCCGCGCGCTCGCTCGGGTTGAGTCAGCTCCAGGCGCTTCGCTACGTCGTGCTGCCGCAGGCGGTGCGGACCGTGATCCCGCCGCTCGGCAACCTCTCGATCGCGCTCGTGAAGAACACCGCAGTCGCCAGCGCGATCGCCGCGCCCGAGCTTCTCCAGCAGGGAGGCGTGATCGCTTCCCGCACCTTTCGGCTCGATCCCTACGTCGCGGTGATCATCGGCTATCTGTCCCTGACCCTGACGCTCGCATTCATCACCAGTCGTCTCGAGCGGCGCCTGGCGTTCAGCAGATGACGGCTCTCGCCATCCGCGGCCGTCGCCGAGCATCGTTGCCATGGGGATGGCTGCTTCTGGCCGGCCTTATCGCGCTCGTCGGGCTCGGATTCTTCGTCGGGTTCCTGCCCACCGACAAATGGGCGCCGTTCCTTCGACCCACCACATGGCGAACGTTCGGGTTTGGTCTGCTCTCGACGCTCTTCATCGGCGGCGTGTCGCTGGTGGCGAGCCTGACAATCAGCCTGCCGCTCGCGCTGGGCCGCGTCTCGCTGCCGAATCCATGGCGCTGGCTCGTGGCGACCTGGGTCGAAGGCGTTCGAGCCACGCCGGTCCTCGTCATCCTCGCTGTCGTCTTTTTCGGTCTGCTGCGGCTCGGCGTGGACTTCGACACCCGACAGTGGTACGCGATCATCGGCCTGACCATCTACACCAGTGCGGTGCTCGCGGAGATCCTGCGCGCCGGGATCGTCTCAATCCCGCGTGGCGAGGTCGAGGCTTCGCGCTCGCTGGGACTCAGCTACTGGCAGTCGATGCGTCACGTCGTCCTGCCCCAAGCATATTCGCGAATGACGCCCGCGATCGTCTCGCAGCTCATTACGCTCATCAAGGACACGTCGCTGGCCTTCATCATCGCGGTGCCGGAGGTGGTGGGGGCTGGCCGTTCCTTCTTCAACTTCTACGGCAACCCGGTCGAGACCTACGTCGTCCTGGCGCTGCTTTTCTTCGCGATCAACTACCCGCTGTCGCGCGTCTCGCGCCGTTTGGAGGCCCGTCAACCGGCAGATCAGCGTGTGCGCGTCGGGGGAGAGGAAGACCTCGTCGCGACCGAGGTGCCGTAGCCGAGCCGCGCCGCCCCACCGCGTACGATCGCAGTGGGCAGCGAATCGGAGAACCTAGAAGGGAAGCGGCAGTGCGCTCTCGGTCACCTCGTCCGCGGGTGGCGGGTTGACGTTCACGGCCTCGTCGAACGCGCTGAACGTGAGCGTGGCCGTGAAGTTCCCCGCCGACTCGCTGGCGACCTCAGTCGAGATTTCCGTCAGCCACAGGTTCTCGCGGTCGAAGCGCAGGTTCAGCACCAGCGCCTCACCGACGGTGGCGGCCGGGTCCAGGCCGGTGGCATCGCCGGCCTCGGCCAGCAGCGCAGCCGGGATCGTGACGCGGACCGC
>DASQFY010000053.1:0-7353 GCA_035632895.1 Candidatus Dormiibacterota bacterium | reverse complement strand
ACGGCCCGCGAGCTGTCGGAGCGCGGCCCCGAGGCCTTCCCTGACTAGACCGATGCGTAAGGAGCCGTCCAGCGCATGACCGATGCCACCGCCATCCCGATCAACCTGTTCGAGAACGACCGCGAGCTGATGGTCGTAGCGCCGATGCCCGGCATCGCGGCGGAGGACATTGAGGTCGACGTGCGCGACGATGGCAGCCTCACCCTGCGTGCCCGGCAGCACGGCCCCGGCCAGGAGCGCATCACCTATCTGCTGCGGGAGTGGAGCTACGGGCCGTTCGAGCGGACGATCGAGCTGCCATGCGCGGTCGACGCGTCGCGGGCGAACCTGAGCTTCGGCAACGGGGTGCTGACCATCACCTTCCCGAAGACCACCGCCACCGCACCCGCCACGCTCGCCCTGGCAAGCACCGGCCACGCCCGCGGCATGAGCGCCGGCCATCCCGGCGAACGCGGGGGCACGGCGTGAGCCAGGCGTGATCCTCTACTTCCTGCGGCACGGCAAGGCCGGCCAGCCACGGGCTCAGCACGACGACGAGCGGGAGCTGACGCCCCGCGGCGTGGCGGCGCTGCGCGCGGCGGGCACGCTATGGCGACAGCTCGACCTGCGGCCGGACGTGGTGATCAGCTCACCGTTGCCGCGGGCGCTGCAGACTGCCGAGCTGTTCGTCGAAGGCGTGGGGCTGCCCAATCCGCCGGTCGCCGACGACCGGCTCCGTCCCGGCGCGAGCTGGGGCGACCTGGCCGCGGCGGCCGCGGAGCATCCCGACGCACAGCGGGTGATGTTCGTCGGCCATGAGCCCGACCTGTCCTCCGCGGTGGAGGAGCTGACCGGCGCATCCTCGATTCGGCTGCGGAAGGGGGGCCTGGCGGGGGTCGAGTTCCCGGGCTCTCCCGAGCCGGGAAGCGGGGAGCTGGCCTGGCTCATCGACCCCGACCTCTACGGCGAGGGAGACCGCTGAGGCCATGGCCGACCCCCGTATCGAGCTGCACAGTCTCCTGTTGTGCGACCACGCCATCACCTCGCAGGACGGCAAGGTCAGCGCCATCGGCCTCTTCAGCCAGATCAACGTCACCCGCCTGCCGACGACCTACGGCCGGCTCTTCATCGTGGCTGTGCTGGAGGCCGATCAGGGCACCCACCAGGTCACGCTCCAGGTCGTTGCGCCGGATGGGTCGCCCATCCTGGCGCGGCCGCCGCAGATGCAGCTTGAAGTGCCGCCGAACGCCACCACCGCCAACATCGTTGCCGACCTGAAGGGGCTCCAGCTCAAGGAGCTCGGGCGCCACCGGATCGAGCTGCGCGCCGGGGACCGCGTGCTCGGCAACACGCCGTTCACCGTCAACCTGATGTGGCAGGACCGTCGCGCCGCCAACGCGTGACGCGCTCGACCTCACGCCACGCGGCCGTGGTGCGTTTCACGATTGCTACCCGCACCACGATGGATCGCCTCATGTTCACCCCTCCGCCGGCTGAGCAGCCCGACCGCCGGGTCGTGGCGGTCACCACGACCGGCATCTTCTGCCGCCCCGGCTGCCCCGCGCCTGCCCCGCGCGCGGATCATGTGGAGCGCATGGCGACCGCCCGCGAGGCGCTGTTCGCGGGCTACCGAGCGTGCCTGCGCTGTCGCCCCCTGGAGGCCGATGGCATGGCCGTAACTCCGGCGGAGCTCCGACGCGCCGAGCGATTGCGCCCGATCCTGAGTGCGGCACGGCGCGGCCGCCGCCACCGGTCCGGCACGACGGCGGTGGTGGTATCGATGCTGGCAACGCCGCTCGGGCCGGTCCTTGCCGGCGCGACCGCCGACGGTATCTGCCTGCTGGAGTTCACCGACCGACCGATGCTGCCCACCGAGCTGCTCGTGCTCGAGCGCCGGCTCGGCCGGCCGATCGTGGCCGGCCGCCATGAGCACAGCGATCGCCTCCAGCGAGAACTCGACGAATACTTCCTGGGGGAGCGCACCTCATTCGAGGTGCCGGTGGTGGCGCCCGGCAGCCCGTTCCAGGAGAGCACATGGACCCAGCTGCGCCGGATCCCGTTGGGCAAGACGCTCAGCTACGAGCAGCTCGCCGAGCGCGTGGGACGCCCCGGCGCACAGCGGGCGGTGGGGACGGCGAACGGCGCGAACCGGGTGGCGCTCGTCATCCCCTGCCATCGGGTTGTGCGCAAGAACGGCGAGACCGGGAACTATGGCGGTGGGCGCTGGCGCAAGGCCTGGCTGCTGGCCCACGAGCGGCGTATGGCGCTCGCCCTCCTCAGCGGGTGATGTCGGTCCCCATCGCGTGATAGCCGCCGTCGACGTGAATCATCTCGCCGGTGGTCATCGTCGACCAGTCCGACAGGAGGAAGCAGACCATCTGGCCGACCGGGGTGGCATCGGTCATCGACCACCCGAGCGGGGCACGCTTGAGCCAGGTGTCGGCGATCTTGTCGAAGCCGGGGATGCTCTTGCCGGCCATCGTGCGGATCGGTCCGGCGGAGACGGTGTTGACACGGATGCCATGCGGGCCGAGGTCACGCGCCAGGTAGCGGGTGGTCGCCTCGAGCCCCGCCTTGGCGACTCCCATCCAGTCGTAGATCGGCCAGGCGTAGCGACCGTCGAAGGTGAGGCTCACCACCGAGGCTGAGCCGGCCGCCTTCATCGGCTCGAGCATGCCCGCGGCGAGCGACTTCAGCGAGAAGGCTGACGTCTGGAAGCCCATCGCCACGCTCTCCCACGGGGTGTTCAGGAAGTTGCCGCCAAGCGCGTCCTGCGGCATGAAGCCGATCGAATGCAGGACGCCGTCCAGGCGTTCCCATCGGCTCATGACATCGGCCCGGACCGCATCGATCTGCTCGGTGCTGTTGACATCCATCTCGAGGACGTCGGGCGTCGACGGCAGCTTCCTCGCCACTCGCTGGGTCAGGCTCATCCCGCGGCCTACGCCGGTCAGCAGGATCTCCGCACCGGCCTCCTGCGCGACCTTCGCAACCGCGAATCCCATGGAATCGTCGGTCAGGACGCCCGTGATGAGCAGCTTCTTGCCGTCGAGCAGCACGCCGGGCAACCTCCTCGGAATCGGTCGTCTAGTAGAGCTGGATCTCGACCGGGGCGTCGACGAAGTCGGGACTGTACAACAGGAACAGCTCATCGGCGTCGACCAACGGCACCTCGAAGGTCACGAACGCCTCCCAGTAGGTATTCGGTGTCATGCCGTTCTGGAAGGACAGGTGCGGCGAGCGACCCGGTGGAGACTCCGGGTAGATGTTGCCGTCCGGAGCCCGCACCGTGAAATCCTCCGACGTGAATGACGTCGTGGTGATCGCGTCGATCCGGATGCTCACGCTCTGAAACGCGGTGCCGGCGGCCGGCTGCTGCGTGTCATTGCCGGGCCACGACTCGACCTCGGTGACGGTGACGTACTGCTCTTCGCCGACCTTGACCTTCGTGTAGAGCCGCGGCCCAGGCGTCGCAGTGGGCTCACTGCTGGGGGTGGGCTCGGCAAGACTCGGGCTTGCCGGCGTGTCGGTTGGCGAGGGGGTCGCCGCGGCGGGCGAGCTGCAAGCGGCGACGACGAGCGCCAGGGTGGCAACGAGGAGGAACGGAGCGGCGGCGCGTGGCCGACCTGCCGTTCGCGATTCGTTCATGGATGGCCTCTGAAGTGGAATCCCACGGTAGCAGGTCGGATGGCCTCCGTATCTGGGCCAAATGGGCGACGCCCTGGGTGCGGCCCGGTCCGCATCGGGCTACCCTGAGCGCCGCCATGATGGTCCACCTGTACGACTACGAGGTGCCCGTCGCCGATCCGGCGGCGGGCGTGCCGAACCTGCGGGACGCGCTCGGTGACCTGGTCGACGAGGAGCGCAGGGCGCTGCTGGGCGGCCTCTTCAAGCCGGAGCGGATGCCCGGCACCATGGAGCGCATCTCCACGCTGGTCGCGGACCTGGGGGCAAGCTTCGACGATCTGCTGATCATGCTCGACAACGGCACACGCGTCCGCCGCTTCGTGGCGATCGACGAGGCGAAGGCCGTCCTGGACCGATGTCTCCCCGCGTCAGCGATCGCGGGGACGCACGACTGGGACGTCGCCCGCCTGCACGAGCCGTACGGCGACGGCAGCTATCACGGCAAGCTCCTGAAGCGGACGCGCAAGCAGCTTCGCTCGGTCAGCGACCGCCAGGCGTTGACCACGCCCTTCCTGCTGCGCCGCGAGTGGGGCCGATGAGCCGCCGCAGCGGCCGTCGAGGGCGAGCCTACCAGCCCATCCCCGAGCGCCGCGTCAACTGGGCAGCGCGCGTGCTGGTGGTCTTCATCGCGTTCGTGATGATCGCCGGCTTCGCGATCCTCACCTTCGCGCGCTGATGCGGACCACGCGCGATACGTCGCGGCTGGATCAACCGCCGAGGTTGACAGTGACCGAAATGACCCCGGCCGACTGCGGGCGGTCGCTGACCGCCGCCCATGCCTCAGGCGAGAGGTCCGCCACCTTCTGGCTCGACGTGCCCCAGTAGCAGTCGCAGTAATCGACCACCGGCAATTGGACGCAGCGATCGGCACAGACGGTCACGTAGCGGCTCGCCGGCGGCGGGTCGTAGCGGCCGCCCAGCGCTCCGGGGAGCGCGACCACGGCGAGGCCACGGTAGCCGGCAGTGCAGCAGTACCAGGTGGCCAGGCCGGTCACCGTTTCGCCGGCGACCGGCGGCGGGACCACGACCGGCGCCGGTGTCGGCGCGGGTGCCAGGGCGGGCTTCAGGTAGAGCGTCGCCTCCATGGGCGCGGAGCCGGGGGTCGGCAGGGCGGCGGCGGGGTCCAGGTCCTCGGCGGCGATCGTCCGCTCCAGCTCGAAGAGCGTCAGCGCGGCGGAGCGATCTCGGCCAGCGAGGTCGGCTCGGGCGAGGGCGACCGGGCGGTCGGCGGCATCGAGCAGGCGGATCGCAGCGCTCACCTCGGGCGGCGCCGAGCGCGCGGTGAGTGGGGTGAGCAGGGCAGTTCCGACGGCGAAGATCACCGTCCGGACGGCGATACGCCGCAGGATGTCGCGCAATAGAATCCTCGTAGCCTTGGGTTACTCCGTCCGGCTGCTGGGGTCGCCGCCGCGACGCGAGCGCTTGGAGCCTCCGCCGTCGCGCACCCTATCAGTCGGTGGGACGAGCGCCCACCGTACCATAGGAGCCAAAGCGATGGCACGTCGCAAGAGGGAGCCGGAGCGTCGACGCGGCGCGGTGGTGGTTCGCGGAGACCACGGCGTCCGCCCCACCGAGGACCAGGAGCTGCTCCGCTCTCGCCGGAACGTCGAGTTCCG
This sequence comes from Candidatus Dormiibacterota bacterium, assembly GCA_035632895.1. Lineage (GTDB taxonomy): Bacteria > Chloroflexota > Limnocylindria > QHBO01 > QHBO01 > DASQFY01. Next base: position 2,071 of record DASQFY010000053.1, on the reverse strand, counting down.
CGAGACCGACACGTGGCGGACGCTGCGGATCATGGGGGAGTTCGTCGAGGGCTTCGACGCGCTGGCGGACATCGGCCCAGCGGTCAGCATCTTCGGATCCGCCCGGGTGGGACGCCGCAACCGCTACTACGGCGCCGCGCGGCGCCTCGCCGCCGCGCTGGCGCGCGAGGGCTTCGCCATCATCACCGGTGGCGGGCCAGGCATCATGGAGGCGGCGAACCGCGGCGCGCAGGAAGGGGGCGGCCTGTCCATCGGTTGCAATATCGAGCTGCCGTTCGAGCAGGGGCTGAACGAATACGTCGATCTGGGCATGGAGTTCCGCTACTTCTTCGTCCGCAAGACGATGTTCGTGAAGTACGCCGCCGGATTCGTGATCTTTCCCGGAGGGTTCGGCACACTGGACGAGTTATTCGAGTCGCTCACCCTGATCCAGACCGGGAAGGTGGAGCACTTCCCGGTGGTCCTCTACGGGAAGGACTACTGGGCCGGGCTGCTGCAATGGATCCGGGAGAAGCCGCTCTCCGAGGAAAAGGTCTCCCCTGAGGACCTGGACCTGTTGATCGTGACCGACAGCGTCGAGGAGGCGTGCGAAGCACTCACCCGCCATCGCCGCGCGCAGCGTGGCCAGGACGAGGCGGAGAGCGTGGCCGCCGCCGGCGAGGCCGTCCAGAAGGCTCAGCGAGGGCGCGGTCGCTGACCGGCCTCCGCCCCTGCGGGCGTGCGCGGGTCAATGGGCGTGGACGAGCAGGTGCATCTCCGGGTGGAATTGGCAGGTGATGACATAGTCGCCCGCGTCGCCGAACGTGACTTCGGCGGACTCGCCGGCGTCGACGAACACGTCGAACCGGCCATTCGGGGCAGCGGCGCCGTCCTCACCCTCCGTCACCGTGTGTTCCACATCGTCCTCGTTGACGAAGGTGACCGGCCCTACCGCGACCGTGATCTCCGGCGTCCCGAAGGAGAGATCGCGGATGGTGACGGTGGTGACGTCGGCGGAAGGCGAGGTCGCCGACGACTCGCTCGGTCCGTTGGGGGTAGGCGTGCTTGATGGTGACGAGGTGCCCGAGCTGATGCCCGGCTGGGGCGACGCGGATGGCGAGCCGCCCGCACTGCAAGCGCCGAGCGGGATTCCGAACGCCACTACGGCGAGGACCAACCAACGCCGACCTGGACCGGGACCGATGCCTGCCAACCTGCTCGGCGCTCCTCGCATGCTGCTCACGGGACGGGGTTCGACCCGCATCTCCAGTACGCACGCGGTTTCGCAGCCGGCAGGTCGGTCGCGCGGCAGTAACCGGCGTCGTATGGAGGGTCACGACGCCTCCACGAGGCGCTCGCCACCGCTGCCACGACAACCGAAGGAGGTCCCGATTGCGCACCCGCACGACGTCCCTGGTCCTGTTGGCCCTGCTTGCCGCGCTCGTCGGCCTGATGACGGTCAGCCCCGTCGTCGCCGCCATCACGACGCTCACCGCCACACTCGAGGGCGGAGACGCGGAAGATCCGCCGGGGGACCCCGATGGGTCGGGGACCGCCAGCATCACCATCGATCCGGCCACCGATGAGGTCTGCTGGGACCTCACGACGACCAACATCGCTGATGCGGTCGTCTCGCACATCCACGTGGGCGCCGCTGGCGCGAACGGCGGAGTCGTCGTCCCTCTGGACGTGGATGGCTTCTCGGGCAGCAGCGAGGGCTGCGTCACCGATGCCGCCGCCGACCTCGAGGCGATCCTCGCCAACCCTGCCGGGTTCTACGTGAACGTCCACACCGCCGACTACCAGGCCGGCGCAATCCGTGGCCAGCTGGCCACCGTGTCCGGCCCGCCGAATACGGCCCTTGCGCGCCCGACCGGCTCACCGCTGGTGGCGCTGGGCACGCTGGTCCTGCTGATCGGCTTTGCGACCGTGCTGCGGGTGGTTCGCGCCCGAGGCTGACCGCCGGGCCCGCACGACGACGGGCGGGGGCCGCGCGGCTGCCGCCCGTCATCCACACTGGCGGCGTCATCGGAATGAGCATCGGCCGAGGACTGATCGTCGCGACACTGGCGCTCGCCCTGGCGGGCTGCGG
>DASQFY010000052.1:0-1722 GCA_035632895.1 Candidatus Dormiibacterota bacterium | reverse complement strand
TTCTTCGACGTGGGAATCGCCGAGCAGCACTCGCTGACGATGGCGACCGGCCTCGCCCTGGCCGGCCTGCGGCCGGTGGTGGCCCTCTATTCAACCTTCAGCCAGCGAGCCTATGACCAGCTCGTCCACGACGTCTGCCAGAACGACGCTTCGGTCGTGCTGGCCATCGATCGTGCTGGCCTGGTTGGCGAGGACGGGACCAGCCACCAGGGGATGTTCACGCTGCCTGCGCAGCGCGCGCTGCCGAACCTGGTCATCGGCTCCCCGAAGGACGAGCAGGAGATGCGCGACCTGGTGGTCACTGCCCTCAAGCATGATGGACCGATCTCCCTCCATTACCCGCGGGACGCGGGCGAGGACCTGCCGGACCGGGTCGGGGAGGCGCTGGAGATCGGGCGTGGCGAGGTGCTGCGCACCGGCGACGACGTGCTGTTGGTCGGCTTTGGCCCGATCGTGCAGCGCCTCTGCCAGGTGGCCGAGGCGCTCGAGCACGAGCACGACCTGGCGGCGACGCTGATCAACGCGCGCTGGGCAAAGCCGCTCGACGAGGCGCTGCTCGCCGAGCATGCGGCCGGTAAGCGGCTGGTCGTCACCGCCGAGGAGTCGGCGGCGATGGGCGGCTTCGGCGATGGCGTGCTCGACGGCCTCAACCGGGCGGGTATCCACGTGCCGCTTCTCAAGGTCGCGCTGACCGAGGGCTTCGTGCATCACGGCGCCGTGGGCGACCTGCGACGCCAGCAGCGGATCGACGCAGCCGGCATCCTTGCCCAGGTGCGCGAGGCGCTGGGACTTACCGAGGCGACACCCGAGCCACGGGTCGAGGGAATCGGCGCCGCGTAGGAGTTGGCCGTGCCCGGCGCATCACGCTCTCGCCTGGACCAGCTGCTCGTCGAACGGGGGCTGGCGCCCTCGCGCGCCGTCGCGCAGGCGATGCTGCTGGCCGGCGAGGTGGAGCTCGCCGGAGCACCGAGCCGCGCTCTGAAGCCCGGCCAGCTCGTGCCGGCCGATGCCGGCCTGAGCGTGGTGCCACGGCCACGCTGGGCCAGCCGGGCGGGCGAGAAGCTCGAAGCGGCGCTGAACGCGTTCACGGTCGACCCGACCGCCCTGGCGTGCCTGGACGCGGGCGCCTCGAGCGGCGGCTTCACCGACGTGCTGCTGGCGCGCGGAGCACGCGTCGTCTACGCGGTCGACGTGGGGCGCGCGCAGCTGGTCGATGGGCTGCGACGCGATCCGCGCGTGATCTCCATGGAGCGCACCAACCTGCGAACCCTCGACGCGTTGCCCGAGCCCGTGCAGCTGGCGACCCTGGACCTGTCGTTCATCTCGCTCCGCTTGGTCCTGCCCGCGGTTCGGCGGCTGCTGGCAGCCGATGGGCAGGTCATCGCCCTCGTCAAGCCGCAGTTCGAGGCCGGCCGCACGGCCGTGCCACGCGGTGGGGTGGTCCGTGACCCGACAGTCCACCGAGAGGTGCTGACTCGAGTTGGCGCCGACGCGCGTGCGGCGGGCTTCGGCACCATCGGCCTGATCCGCTCGCCGATCGCGGGCGCCCAGGGGAACGTGGAGTTCCTGGCGCACCTCACCGCACCGCCAGGCATGGCGGACGAGGCCTGGGAACAGCTCGTGGAGGCCGTCCAGGCAGCATCGGTCTAGGCAGGGCGTATGCACGGCGTATTACGATGCGCTACGGCATGAGAAAGCGGAGCGCCCACCCGCAGGCCGAGC
>DASQFY010000051.1:0-3496 GCA_035632895.1 Candidatus Dormiibacterota bacterium | reverse complement strand
CGAGGAGATGGTCACCACCGTCAGCCGTGAGATCCTGCCCGACCGCGTCATGGCCACGCCGTTCCCGCGGCTGACCTACGAGGAGGCGTTGGCCCGATACGGATCCGACAAGCCGGACGTGCGCTTCGGGATGGAGCTGGTGGATCTTGGCGCGGCCGTTGCCGGCGTCGAGTTCCGCGTCTTCGCCGAGCCGCTCGCCTCGGGCGGGGCGGTCTACGGCATCCGTGCGCCGGGCAGCGGCGATTACTCGCGCAAGCAGCTCGACGAGCTGACCGAGCTGGCGCAGCGTCACGGGGCGAAGGGCCTGGTCCACCTATCGGTACAGACCGATGGATCCCTGCACGGACCGGCCGCCAAGTTCCTCGACCTCACGCAGGTGGCGGCGATCATCGAGGCCACCGGCGCCGAGGTGGGTGACCTGCTCCTGATCGTGGCCGATGCGGACCGCGTCGCTGCGGCCGAGGCGCTCGGCCGGCTGCGCGTGGAGATGGGGGAGCGCCTCGGCCTGCGCGACCCGAAGGTCCTGGCATACGTCTGGGTCTACCCCTTCCCGATGTTCAAGTGGGACGCCGAGCTGGAACGCTGGGACGCGACCCACAACCCGTTCAGCGCGCCGCTCTGGGAGGAGGAGGCGCGGATGGAGACCGACCCCGGATTGGTCCATGCCCAGCAGTACGACCTGGTCCTCAACGGCTGGGAGCTCGGCGGCGGCAGCGTGCGGATCCACCGCCGCGACCTGCTGGAGCGCGCCTTCGCGCTGATGGGCCACACGATCGAGGGCATGCGCGACCAATTCGGTGCGCTGCTCGACGCGCTCGAGTACGGCGCGCCGCCGCACGGTGGCATTGCCATCGGTCTGGACCGATGGGCTGCCCTGTTCGCCGACCAGGACAACATCCGCGAGGTGACCGCCTTCCCGAAGACGCAGTCGGGGAGCGACCTGATGATGGGCGCCCCAGCGTCGGTCACCGAGGCGCAGCTCGATGAGCTTGGGCTCCGGATTGTCGAACCCGAGCGTGGCTCCGAGTAGACCCAAGATCGCCCGGCGATCGTGACGGCCAACTTCGGGCCCCTTCCTGGCCGCTGCGATCAGGGCGCGATCGCATCGGCCATCCAAAGTCCCATCGCACCCGCAACTTGGCCGTTTCGAACACGTGGTGATCGCGCGGGCGCTAGTCCTCGGGCGGCGGGTAGCCGCCCGTCTCGTCATGCGTCTCGGGCCCACTCAGCGCCGGGTTGAAGACGCACACCAAGCGCAGGTCGCGGCGCACCTGGAGGCGGTGACGGTCGTGCGCATCGAGCGCGTATGCCGTGCCCGGCCGAATCGAGTGATTCGCCCCCGTGGCCAGGTCGGTGAGCTCCGCCTCGCCCTCGAGGCAGTAGCACGCCTCCAGGTGGTGCCGGTACTCGACCTCGAGGTCGGCGCCGGCGGCGACCGTGGTGTCGTGCAACGAGAACCCCAGCCCATCGCGTCTCAGCATCAGCCGGCGGCTCCGCCAGCCGTCGCCGGCGACGTCGCGATCGGTGCCGGCCACCTCATCCAACGAGCGAACGATCATCGAATCCTCCATCCGTGCCGGGCGCGTCCGAGTGGCGCGGCCTTCAGCGTAGACTGCCGCCGTGGCTACCCGAGCCGCCGCTTCGCCGCGACGATCCGCCGCGCTGGCGGCGGCACTCTCGTTCGTGCTCCCCGGCCTGGGGCAGGGGTGGCTTGGCGCGTTCCGCCGCGGCCTAATCATGGCCCTTCCGGTGCTTTTGCTCATCGGTTTCGGCATCGGGATCATCGTCTTCCAGGGTCGCGCCCGGGCGGTTGGCCTCCTGCTCCAGCCCGGCGTGCTGATTGCGCTGCTGATCCTGAACGCGGCGCTCCTGGCCTGGCGCGCCGGCGCGATCGTGGACGCGTGGCGGCTCGCCCGACGAGCCTCGCCATCAGGAGGCGGCGGTCGGACGCAGCAGGTCTTCGCCGCGACGGTGCTGGCCGTCCTCCTCGTCGCGACGCTGGGAATGCATGTGGCCTTCGGCTACCTGTATCTCTACAAGAGCTACGACTTCGTTACCACCGCGTTCGTCACCCCCGAGCCGAGCCCGTCTGGGACGCCGGGCCCCACTCCCAGCGGCGCCGAGCCCACTCCGGAGCCGACGCCGGCCCCGATCTGGTCGGCCGACGGGCGACTGGACCTTCTGCTGGTCGGTGGTGACTCAGGGCCCGGCCGCTTTGGCCTGCGCACGGACACCATGATCCTGCTCAGCGTGGACGTGTCCAACGGGCAGGCGGCGATGTTCGGCATCCCACGCAACATGACGAACGTGCCGCTGCCGGATGGGCCGGCAGACGCTTTCCCGGCATGCCGGTGCTTCCCGGACATCCTGAATGGGCTCTACGTCTATGCCGACGAGAATCCGCAGTGGTTCGCCGGTGGCGAGGCCCGTGGCTACATGGCGCTCCAGGGGGCGGTCTCCGAGCTCACCGGTCTCTCGCTGGACGGAATGCTGGTCGTCACCCTCCAGGGCTTCGTCGAGCTGGTCGACACGCTCGGTGGCCTCGACATCTATACGCCCTACTCTCTCTACGACGCCCTCTATCCACACGAGGACGGCAGCCACCACGAGGTGCTGTGGATCCCGGCCGGTCGGCATCATTTCGACGGGCACACCGCCCTGGCCTTTGCTCGCTCGAGGAACCAGGACTCTGACTACGACCGAATGTGGCGCCAACAGCTGACCCTGAAGGCGATCCGCGAGCAGCTCGACCCGTGCACCCTCATCGTTCGCATCCCGGAGCTGCTGGACATCGCCCGGGACGCGCTCTGGACGAACATGCCGATCGAGCAGCTGCCGGACCTGCTGAGCCTGGCCGCCAGGGTCAAGACCGCCGGCATCGCCCGCTACCAGTTCTGGCCGCCGGATATCCCCGAAACGCTGGACCAGCAGGGGATCGCGTTGATCCGGGAGATGGTGGTCGACCCATTCCCGGCAGGAGCCACGCCGGGCGCGCGGCCATCGGCGAGCGCAAGCCCGAGCCAGGCTCCGCCCGACTCGGGCTGCTGACGATTCGCCGGCCTACGGCATAATCGGTCGGTCATGCCCGTCTATCTCGACCACGCCGCCACCGCACCGCTGCGGCCCGAAGTGCTCGACGCGATGCTCCCGTACCTCAACGAGCACTGGGGCAACCCGTCCAGCATCCATGCTTCCGGGCGCGCTGCCCGGCGCGGGCTGGACGAGGCGCGCGAGACCGTGGCGCGCCTGCTCGGCGCCAAGCCGCGCGAGATCGTCTTCACCAGCGGCGGGACGGAGGCCGACAACCTGGCGGTCAAAGGTACGGCGTGGGCCGCCAGCTCCCGCGGCCGGCACATCATCACCAGCAGCGTCGAGCACAAGGCGGTGCTCCACGCGTGCTCCGTCATGGAGCGGCACGGCTTCCACGTGACCTACCTTGGGGTGGACCGATACGACCGGGTCGACCCGGCCGACGTGGCCGCCGCGATCACCGATC
>DASQFY010000050.1:0-2806 GCA_035632895.1 Candidatus Dormiibacterota bacterium | reverse complement strand
CGTGGATGACCTGATGAGCATCGCGGCACAGCTGCGCGCGTCGGCTGCGGCGGCGGGCCCATTCGTGGAACGGCGTTTGGCGGCGGAGGCCACGCTGGCCGCCCTTGGCGACGCGCTTGCCGCGCTCGATCGGGACGACATCCAGGGCGCACTTCGGGCGCTTGCCGACGCGGACGCGGCGCTGGCGGAGGTCGCCGCCTGGGAGGAGCCACCCCCCTCGCTGCCGTATTGGGTCGAGACGACCGGGGCTCTCCTGGCCGCGGCGCGCGGCATCGCGGACGCCGCCCTGGCCGGGGATGCGGCCGCGGCGGCGACCGCGGCCGACGCCTATCGGATTGCCGCCGAGCGGGCCGGACCTGCGGACCGAGCACTGGCGCTGGCGCTGGCCGAGGCGGGGTCGGCTATCGCGGCGATCCCGCTGCGACGGTTGACCGATGCGCTGGGGGAGATGGCGATCCTGCGCGCGGCTGTGGCATCGGTCAAGCATCCGTGATGCTCTTCCAGCGGTCCCGGCCGATGGACCCGACCGGTCTATACTCGCTTGACCGATGGCCGCCTGCGGCGCCATCGGTTTGCATCGACCAACACGCTCGAGGTGACCCGCGTGCGCTTTCGCGCTGAGACGACCGATCCGGCCGCCGTGGAGGCCGATGTCCTGGCGATTCCGATCTACAAGGAGGACGCGGAGATCTCCGGCGACCTTGCCGCCCTCGACGACGCCGCGGGTGGCGTGATCAGCCGGGCCATCGAGTGGGGTGAGTTCAACATCGTGGAGCACCACACCGCCCTGATCGACGCGGGATCGATCGCAGCCGAGAAGATCCTGCTCGTGAACGGCGTGCGGCGCGGCCGCGGCGCATGGCGCGCTCGCCGCATCGGCTCGACCACCACACGCCGGCTCCAGGGACGAGGCGTGGACCGTCTGGCGCTGTGGCTGCGTGACGGGGAAGACGAGGACGGATACGCCGCCGCCGCGATCGGCGCGTCGCAGGGCACCTACCGTCCGCACGTCCAGTACGGCCGCGTGCGCGATACCGAGGCCATGCTGCGCTCGGTGTCCGAGGTGCTGCTGATCGGCGCCGATGTGCCCTCTCAGACCGCGCTCGACCGAGCGGGAGTGATCGCCGAGGGTGTCGAGTTCGGTCGAACGCTGGCCAACCGCGCGTCCAACGACCTGTACCCCGAGAAGATGGCCGAGGTTGCACGTGAGCTCGTTGCAGACGGCTGCACCGTCGAGGTACTTGGCGTCGACGAGATGCGGGCGCTTGGCATGGGCGCGCTGCTCGGTGTCGGTCAGGGGGCGGCCCATGAGCCACGCCTGATCGCCGTCAAGCTGCCCGGCTGGGAGCAGGCGTCACCGGATCGCCGCCTGGCGATCGTCGGGAAGGGAGTCTGCTTCGACTCCGGCGGGATCAGCATCAAGCCAAGCGAGAAGATGGAGGAGATGAAGCACGACAAGTCGGGCGCGGCCGCGGTGATCGCTGCTGCCCGCACCGTCGCGCGGCTCGCTCCGGAAACTCCGCTGATGGCGGTGGCGCCGATGGTCGAGAACATGCCGGGTGGCAACGCGCAGCGACCTGGGGACGTGGTGAAGGCCATGAATGGCAAGACGATCGAGGTCATCAACACCGATGCCGAGGGCCGTCTCATCCTGGCCGATGCGCTGCACTGGGCCGAAACGCAGGGCGCCACGCACCTTGTCGACGTGGCAACCCTGACCGGTGCCGCGGCGATCGCCTTCGGAGACCTGATCAGCGCCTACTTCGCAAGGCCGCGGCCCTGGGGCGCGGCGGTGGCTGCCGCCGCCGAGGCGACGGGGGAGTGGTTCTGGGAGATGCCCCTGGCCACGGAGTACCGCGCCCAGTACGACTCGGCCCACGCCGACATCGTCAACTCCGGGACCAGGGAGGGCTCGCTCATCAAGAGCGCCGTCTTCCTGGCCGATTTCGTGACCGTGCCGTGGGTGCATGTCGACATCGCCGGCAGCGCGTACCTGACCAGCGACAAGGCGGTCAACCCGAAGGGAGCGCTCGGCACCGCCGTCTCGACGCTGGTTCGCCTCGCCCTGGACTATGAGGCGGGCGCCTAGGATCGTCCGCCGCCGGGCATGAGACGACCCCGCCGGGTGGACCGGCGGGGCCGTCGTCCAAGGGTGCGGATCAGCTCTCGTCGTCGTCGACCGCGTCGCGGGCGGTGTCCTTGACCTCGCCCCAGGCCTCCTGGATCTTGCCCTCGGCCTGGTCCTTCTTGCCCTCGATCTCGGTCTCGGGGTTGTCGGTCAGGTCTCCCCACTCTTCCTTGGCCTTGCCCACGCCTTCCTTGATAGGTCCCTCGACTCGATCCTTGTCCACGGTTGTTGCCTCCCCTAGGTATGGCGGGCCCGAACCTTGTCGGGCCTCGCGCGGAGGGGAACGCAGGATGCGTGCCAGCCCTGACTCGCGACCTTCAACGGCGGCTAGGATGCGGCGGTGACGGGCACCTCGATCGCCGTTGGCGCCGCCTTCGCCCTGCTGGGCGTGGCTGCCGAGCGCCTGGCCGCGGTCTGGCCGCCGGACGAGGCGTCAAGTCGCGGGCCGGGTCCGCGCACGCTGCTGCTGGGCCTGGCGGCGGGAGCTGCGGGATGGGGGATCGCGGCACGCTCGACGCTCCCGTGGTGGGCCACCGCCACGCATCTCGCCATCCTGGCCACCCTCGTCTTGCTGACCGCCACCGACCTCGAGCAGCGGCGGTTGCCGCATCTGCTGCTCGACCCACTCATCGTCGCCTGCGTCGTGTTCGTGCCGTTCAACCCGGCGGTATCGCCGCT
>DASQFY010000049.1:0-5777 GCA_035632895.1 Candidatus Dormiibacterota bacterium | reverse complement strand
GTCGTTCACGACTTTGAAGTCGTCGAGGTCAATGAACAGGACGGCGGTCACGGTTGCCGACCTGGTGGTCGCGTCCTGGCCAGCCTTGATGACTCGCTCAAGGCTGGTCTGGAACGTGTAACGGTTCGCAGCCCCGGTCAGCGAGTCCCGCTCCGCAAGATCCTGGACATGCTGCAGAAGCACGGCGTTTCGAAGGTTCAGGGCCGCAACCGCAGCGAATTGTCCGAGCATCGAGGTGACGCGTCGCTCGATCCCGAAGATCCTCCCGGACCGATGCTCGACGATGATTGCTCCAACCGGGCGACCGTCCGCAATCATCGGGGCGACCAGCAGGTTCTGGGCGTTCGGCAGCGCCCAGTCGATCAGCGGGTTGCGCTCCGCATCCAGGCGACGCACCGGAAGCGGCTCGCGGCGCTCCCAGGCCTTCAGGACGATGGCATCCGGCTCGACCGCGGCCGTCGGGACCTCGGCCGCGCCGCGGGCCGCCAGGATGAGGACCTTGCTCTCAGAAGCTCCAACGAGCAGGCCACGGGTGAAGCCGAAGCGTTCGGCCAATCCTTCGAGCACGATCCGCGCCTGGTGCACCGGGTCGCCCACATCGTCGAGGCGTGCGCCGACGTCAACGAGGGATTGGAGGTCCGCTCGGCGCTGGCGCAGCTCGCGCTCGTTCATCGCCGAGAAGAGGGAGGTCGCCAGCGCGAACAGCCAGAAGGAGGTGACGTTCAGGACAGGCATGCGGTCGAATACGAGGGCGCTGCCGGCCACCACGTCGACCGGCGGCAGCAGCTGGGCGGCCTGGGCGTAGAGCACCACGAACAGGAGGAGCGAATGCCAGAGGGCGATCTTCAGGCCGGTCCGATAGGACGCCAGCAGCGAGACCGCCACCAGGTGGAGGTAGGCTAGGAACCGCATTGGGCTCTGTGTGCCCCCCGTGGCGTACATCGCGTAGGCGAGGTACAGGCCGTCGAGCAGCAGCAGGGCGCTGAGCAGGGTGAATCCAAACCGACCGGCGTGCCGGCGCGCCCATTCGACGAAAGCCGAGAGGACCACGTAACCCGCAGTGATCCCGGCGAGCGTCATGAACGGTGCGCCGAGCGCCTCCGGGCGGAGCGCGCTCCAGGTGAGCACGATGGCGCCAAATGCCAATCGCAGGCCCAGCAGGTATGTCATCCGGTCGCTGAGCGCGGCGTAGTCCGCGCGGTCGGGCTGCTGGATCACAGTTGTTCCTCTTCCTCGAAGGCTACGACGGCCTCGGTGGCTGTCTGTGAGGCGACCCGTAGCTTCGGATCACGGGAATCGATCCCTCCCTGCACGACCAGGAAGAGGACCACGGCCAGGTTCATGCCAAGCGGGAAGCCGAATGTCGCGGCCACGGCGACGACCGCCTCGGGCTTGACGACGCGCGAGACCTGCTCGACCGCGGCGCCAAACATCGCGCTCAGCGGGTTCTCGGTATCCGGCGCCGCCGGCGGAGACGCTGGCTGTTGGGCGATCCCTGCAGGGGTAGGCGACGGCGTGGGCACGTACGCGACGAACGGTGTCGGCGTGGGCATTTCAGTGGCGGTCGGTGCCGGGATCGGCGTCGGCGTCGGGTCAGCCGTCGGCGTGGGGACGGGCAGAGGACTGGGCGTGGGTTCGGGCGTCGGCGTCGGGGTCGCTACCGGTGTCGGCAGCGGCGTCGCGGTCGGCGTCGGCAGCGGCGTCGGCGTCGGCGTGGGCACCGGCGTGGGCACCGGGGTCGGCGTAGGGGTTGGCGTCGGCGTGGGCACCGGGGTTGGCGTCGGCTCCAAGACCACGACCGTAGCCACGTCCTGCGCCGTGAAGCCGACACCGTTGTACTCGCCGCTGGCCGTGGCCACGTTCGTCGTGGTGGCGGTCAGCGTCGCCGTGCAGCTAAAGACCCAGGTCTCCGTCGCCTGGAGCCTGGTGTCGCCATTTGTGTCGCCCGAGAGGTAGCTCACCGGCGAGCACTTGTCGTCGCTCACGACGACGGACGAGAGCGCTGCATCCGGGTTGCTGTTCGTCACGTCGTAGGTGTAGGTGACGGGCCCGCCAGGTGCATCGAGGCTGGAGACGCTCGGGGTCTTCTCGACGGCGATCTGCGGGCAGGTCAGCTCGGTGAAGATGTCGGCGAAGAGGCCGGGCAGGTTCGGCGCGTCCACGACGTGCCGGAAGTTGGCCTCCGGGTTCGCGAGGCCCTGCATCAAGCCCAGGTCGAGCTGGTTGCCGCCGCTGCCACCGGCGCCGACGGCGATGGAATAGGCGACATCGGCCGAGGCGAGGTAGGCGGCGATTTCGCCGGCGTTCGGGCGCTGGCCGGGATCTGGGTTCGGACGTCCGTCCGAGAGGAGCACTACCACCCGCATGACCGCGACATCGTTCGCGGTGGTCCGTTGGTTGGCGGCGAGGTTGGCGACCCCGGTGGCCATGCCCAGCTTCAGCGGCGTGCCGCCGTTGGCCCAGATGGCATTGATCGCGCCGTGCACCGTTGCGGCGGTCGATGTGCCCAGAGAAAGGTTCACACTTGCCGTGCTGCCGCCGAAGGTTGTCAGGCCCACCTGGTGCGTGGCACCGACGCCACCATTGCCGTCGAGGTCATCCACGAGCTGGTTGGCGGCCGCCTTGGCCCAGTGGAGGCGAGTTTGCCCGCCGCTCTGGTTGGACTGCATGCTGCCAGAGCGGTCGATGATCAGCACCACGTCGAGCGGACGGACACCGCAGGCGACGTCAGCAGCCAGGCCCACAGCAGCGCTGCTGGCCAGCAGCAGCGAGGCGAGCAGGGCTGCGGTCGAGACGACGATGCCCACCATGCGGGCTCGTTGCCTGAGCAACCGACCGGGTGACCGAATCACTGCTGTCCTTCCCGACGACTTCAACGTAGTGAGCATCGGGGCGTGCGGCCCTCGCGGCCATGAAGTGATCGTCCCGGGGGTACCGCCCGCCCGAGGCGGCAATTGCGCGCGTAAGGGGACGAAACGGGAACGTGGGGTCTGATGCAGTACCCGGCAGGACTCCGGTACCGCGCTTGAGCACGCCGCGCGGGGGGTAGCGCCCCACTCTGGGTGGTGCCAGACTGGCGGGCCCCGCCCAGGGAGACGGACGCGATGCCACATGACGGCGCGATGGAGCAGCTTGGCGCGGCCCCGATCGAGGGGTTCGCGGGCGACTCTCCCTTCCCGCGCATCGGTGACTACGGATTCCTGTCCGACTGCGAGGCCACCGCGCTCGTGGCACCGAGCGGGAACGTCGAGTGGCTCTGCCTGCCGCAGATGGACTCGCCCAGCGTCTTTGCCTCGATCCTGGACCGCGACGCTGGTGGCTTTCGGTTCGGGCCGGCCGACGTCCGGGTGCCGGCCGCCCGCCGCTACCTGCCCGGCACCATGGTCCTGGAGACGAGCTGGGGCACGCCGACCGGCTGGATCATCGTGCGCGACGTCATGCTCATCGGCCCATGGCATCACGCCAAGGACCGCTCCTACTCCCAGCGTCGCGCCCCCACCGATTACGACGCCGACCACGTGCTGCTGCGGATGGTCCGCTGCGTCAACGGCGAGGTGCAGCTCTCGCTCGACTGCGAGCCGGTCTTCGACTACGGCAGCAAGCCCGGAACGTGGACGTTTACCGAGGATGGCTACCACCAGGGCGTGTGCAGCGCCGACGGGATCGATCTGCAGCTGACGCTGTCCAGCGACATGAACATGGGCTTCGAGGGGCCGCGCGCACTTGCGCGGACGCTGATCAAGGAAGGCGAGACCCGCTTCGCGGCACTGTCGTGGATCACCAAGGAGCCGCCGCGCGAATACGACGAGGCCTATCGGCGGCTGGTCTGGACGGCCCACCACTGGCAGCACTGGCTGGCCCGTGGCCGCTTCCCGGATCACCCGTGGCGGGCGGTCCTGGAGCGCTCAGCCCTGACGCTGAAGGGCCTGACCTACGCTCCCACCGGGGCGGTCATCGCGGCGCCCACCACCTCGCTGCCGGAGACGCCCGGTGGAGAGCGGAACTGGGACTACCGCCACTCGTGGATCCGCGACTCGACCTTTGCCCTCTGGGGTCTTTACACGCTGGGCTTCGACTGGGAGGCGAACGACTACCTGTACTTCATCGCCGATGCCGCCGGTGGCGAAGGGGAGCTGCAGATCATGTACACCATCGACGGCGGCCCGGTCCCCAAGGAACGAGTCCTTCCGCACCTCAACGGCTACGAAGGGGCGCGCCCGGTCCGGATCGGCAACGGCGCGTACGGCCAGAAGCAGCACGATGTATGGGGTGCCGTCCTCGATTCGGTCTACCTCCACACCAAGTCGCGCGACCACCTGGATGAGACGATCTGGCCGCTCCTGAAGCGGCAGGTCGAGGCGGCACTGGCGAACTGGCGCGAGCCGGACCGCGGCATCTGGGAGGTCCGCGGCGACCCGAAGCACTTCACCAGCTCGAAGGTCATGTGCTGGGTCGCGGCCGATCGCGGCGCGCGTCTCGCTCGCCTGCGCGAGGAGGTCAAGCTGGCCGAGCGATGGCAGAAGGCCGCCGACGAGATGCATGCCGACATCTGCGCCAACGCCGTCGACAAGCGGGGCGTTTTCACCCAGCACTACGAGACCGATGCGCTCGACGCGTCGGTCCTGCTCCTGCCCCTGGTGCGGTTCCTGCCGCCTGATGACGAGCGGATCCGGCGCACGGTGCTGGCGATCGCCAACGAGCTGACCGAGGACGGGCTGGTCCTGCGCTATCGCACGGAGGAGACTGATGACGGCCTGTCCGGCAAGGAGGGCTCGTTCACCATCTGCTCCTTCTGGCTCGTCTCGGCCCTGGTCGAGATAGGCGAGATCGAGCGCGCGCGCAGGCTGTGCGAGAAGCTGCTGGCTCACGCCAGCCCGTTGGGTCTCTATGGCGAGGAGATCGATCCGGAGACCGGCCGCCACCTCGGCAACTTCCCGCAGGCCTTCACGCACCTGGCGCTCATCAACGCGGTGATGCACGTCGTCAGAGGTGAGCATCGGGCGAAAACCGGGGCTCCCTTGACGGCGTCCGCAGCCGGCGATGGGCGCAGCCGGCGCAACGGCCGCCCCGCACGCAACAGCGCGAAAGCGAAGAAGGCGGCGCGCCGCCGCTGAGCTACGCCTCCCGCGGAGCCTCCGCGCCTGCCGACTCTTCCCGCAGCTGACGGAGCACGCGCTGATCGAGCCCGGCGAAGCGCGGCAGGTCGTCGATGCTGGTCGAACGTGCCAGGCGCTCCTGCATCTTGCCCAGCACCAACGAGCTGAAGTCGGGGAGCGCCATGAGCCGGCGCGGCGTGTCGGCCGGCACCTCCAGCAGGGTGGTCGGCTCCTCGGCCACGACATCGGCGGTTCGCGGGCTGCCGGTCAACGCGGCGATCTCCCCGAACACGTCGCCGGCGCCCATGCTCGAAAGGGCGCGGTACTGGCCCTCCCCCATGGTGCGGCCGGCGACGGCGCGTCCGGCGAGGATGAAATACGCGGTGTCGCCGCTGTCTCCGGTGCGGGTGATGGCGGTGCCGGCAGCGGCCTCGACGACGCGGGCATTCGATACGAGGGCGTCGCGATCGCGCTGTGGCATGCCCGCCAGCGCGGGAATGTAGCGCCCGAGCGCGTCGATGTCGGTGACAGTTGCGGGACGGGTGGCGCCGAGCGCCGCCCGCGGAGCCGTGCGCAGCAACGTGATGGTTCGGCGCCACTCGGCGGCTGGCTGGCCGATCCCAGGTAGGACCGCGCCGACCAGCGCGCAGATGATCAGCGCCAGCGAGCTGCCGGCGAAGA
>DASQFY010000048.1:0-4793 GCA_035632895.1 Candidatus Dormiibacterota bacterium | reverse complement strand
CGCGGACGCGGCGACATCCACTACCGCTTGGTGATCGAGGTTCCGAGCACGCTCTCCGACGAGCAGCGCGAGGCGGTGGACGATCTGGCCGCGGTGATGAACGGCAACCCGCGTGAACGCCTGCTCTCGCGCGAGGGCTAGAGGCTTGATGTGGGTTCGGGGGTCATGACAAGGAACCTGGTGGTGAGAAAGAGAAAGGGCCTCCAGCCCTGCAACCTCGTGATTGGAGCACGCGGTGACAGCTTCGCTGGAGACCCTTGTTATCGCAGCCTACGTGTTCGCGGATTCGTTGCGGATTCCTCGCCCGGGCCCGGTGGGCGATATCAGCGACCAGGAGCTGATCGCGCTGGCGGTCGCCCAGGCGGCCACCGGGCTGCCCTCCGACCGTCAGTTCCTGGGCATGATCGGCCGGCTGTTGGCGGGCTGGTTTTCGCACCTGCCCGACCAGACCCAGTACAACCGCCGGCTGCGCAGACTGACGCCCTACATCACGACAGTGCAGCTGATGGTCGCGGAGTTGATCGCCGAGGGCCAGGTGCGGCTCGCCGACGGCACGCTGATCGCCTGCGCCAACTACCCGGGCTGCGCCTCGCACAGCCACATGGCCGGTCATGCCTCCTATGGCTACTGTCCGTCCAAGAGCCAGTTCGTCTGGGGCATGCGGCTGGTGCTGATCAGCGACCCCAAGGGGGTGCCGGTCGGCTATGACCTGGTCGGCCCCAAGACCGGGCAGGAGCGCGAAAGCGCCTTCTGGCTCGCCCAGGCCCACCCCGGCAGCGCGCTGTTTTGCGACGGCGGCTTCTGGGGCGCCGAATACCAACGCACACTCGAGCTCATCGACGTGCAGCTCGTCACTCCCGACAAACACAAGCTCGGCGCCCGGCCACCCAGCGAGGTCGCCAAAGCCCGCATCCGGCTGGTCATCGAGTCCGTCTTCGCCAACCTCAAAGGCCAGATGCGCCTCGAACAGCATCTCGCCAAAACGATCGGCGGACTCGCCCAACGCATCGCCCAACGCCTGCTCGCGCTCACCCTCGGCATCTTCATCAACCAGCTCAGCGGACGCCCGCCCAGAGCGCTCGTCGCCTACGACGGCCGCTAAACCCACATCAAGCCTCTAGTTCCCGCCGGGATCGATGCGGGTGACGGTGTTGCTGTCGTTGTTGGCCACCCAGACCGAACCGGCTCCCACCGCGATCCCCACCGGCGTCTTGCCCACCGGGATGGGTGAGCCGACGACCTTGCCGCCCTCCGGGTCGATGCGGCTGACCGTGTTGTCGCCCTCGTTGACGACCCAGACGTAGCCGTTCAAGGCCACCATCTCCTTGGGGCGATCCCCGACCTTGATCGGCTCGCCGTCGATTTCCCCTGAGCTCGGGTCGAGCCGGGTGACCGTGTCCTCCTCGACGCTCGAGACCCACACGGAGTCGAGCCTCTCGATCACGGCGCGTACGTTTTTCCCTACGGGCACGGGGTCGCTGACGTCCAGGGTCGACGGATCGATAGCGGAGACGGTCCCGGCGGCGCTGTTGGTCACCCAAACGGAATTCTTGCCGGCGAAGATGCCGATTGGCTTGTTGCCCACGTCGATAGTCGAATCGACCGTGGCGGAGTCGCGGTCGATGCGGGTCACGCTGTCGCTGTCGCCGTTGGCCACCCACAGGAACTTGGCACCGAGCGAGAGGCCTTCGGGGCCGGCACCGACAGCTATCTCCGCCGGCGTGTCCCGCTCGGGAGCGGCGTCGAGCCGGGTCACCGTGCCGCTGTCGGTGTTGGCCACCCACACCACCCCGCCCTCAGCGACCACCTGGTCGGGGTTCTCGCCCACCGGCACCCGCTCGCCGGTCGGCTTGTTGGTCTCGGTGTCGAGCTGCGTCAGCGTGTTGCCACGGGAGTTGGAGACCCAGACGGTGTTGCCGTCCACGGCGATGCCGTCCGGGCCGTCGCCGGCGGGGATGGTTGCAACTACCTCGGGTGCGGCCTCAGCCGGCGGGGTGGAGTCGTCTCCGGAGCCGTTTCCGGAGCCGTTTCCGGAGCCGTTTCCGGAGGGCTCGTTCGTCGCGTCCCCGGAGAAGACGCCGGCCGCGAAGAGGACCGCTGCCACCACGGCGAGCACCAGCAGCCCAGCCAGCGCGATCGCGAGGGAGGAGCGGCGCGGGGGCTCCGCCGGGGCGGAGGTCGGGGGGGTCTGCGGCGGGGCGGGTGGCGCCTGCGCCGGGGCGGGCGGGGGCGACGGGGGCGCGGTGAGTCCGGAGGGCGGCGCGGGGGGCGGGGTCACAGGCGGCGGGGAAGGCGCGGTGCCCGGCGCCGTGGCGTCCAGATCGGAAAGCTGAGCTGCCGCGCCCGGCGCCGTCGGGTCCAGGCCGGGCGCCTGGGTTGCGGCGAGCCCGGTCGCCAGGTCGCGCTCGGGATGCGCTGGTTCGGCGCCGGTGAGCGCCGCGCGCGAAGCGCGGCCCAGGTCGCCCGCGGAGGGATAGCGGTCCTCGGCGTCCTTCGCGAGCGCGCGCGTGATCACCGTGTCGAGGCCGACCGGCGTGCCGGGAGCGGTCTCGACCACGCTGGGCGGCGGGTCGTGAAGCTGCGCGTACATCTTCGCCACTTCGTTGTCGCGGTCGTAGGGCGTCCGGCCGGTGAGCGCGTGAAAGAGCAGGCACCCCAGCGCGTAGACGTCCGCGCGTGCGCCGGCGGGCTCACCCTTGATCTGCTCGGGCGGCATGTAGTCCGGGGTGCCCACGAAGTGTCCGGTCCTCGTGAGCGCGGTGAGAGAAGTGGACTTCTTGGTCAGCCCGAAATCGGTGAGATAGACGTGCTCGTCGCCGTGCGTGGCGGTGAGCATCACGTTCGCGGGCTTCACGTCACGGTGCACGAGCCCGCCGCGGTGCGCGGCGTCGAGCGCCGCTGCCACCTGCTCCACGATCGCCACGGCGCGGTCGGGGTCCAGCCTCCCCTCGCTCACGATCACCGAGCGCAGGTCGGTGCCCTCGACCCAGCGCATGGCGATGAACAGCCGGCCTTCGGCCTCGCCCGCCTCGTAGATCGGGATCACGTTGGGATGGTCGATCGAGGCCGTCAGGTGGGATTCACGCTCGAAGCGCGCACGGAAGTCAGCCTCGTTGGCGAGCTCCGGCACGATCAGCTTGAGCGCGACCTTCCGGTTGAGGGCCATCTGGGTCGCCCGGTAGACACGACCCATCCCGCCCTCCCCGGCCACGCCATCGATCCGGTAGCCGGCCAAGACCGAGCCAATTAGAACCTCGGCCATCGGGGTGAATATAGGCGCCCTCGGCGTGGGTCGTCGTCATCTGGTCGCAATGCACCGGACCGTCAGGACGAACGTGACGCCGGATCGCGACCTCGCCCCCCTTATTTCCGTACCCGAAGATGATCTAGCATGGACGCTGATGGGGTGCGGACACAGTGGATGAGGCCACCGAGCGCGTAACGAGACTCGAGCGCGGTTCGCTGTTCGCGGGCTACCGCATCGAAGGGATGCTCGACCGCGGCGGGATGGGCGTCGTCTACAGGGCCACCGACCCGGACCTGGATCGCATCGTGGCGCTGAAGATCATCGCGCCCGAGCACACCCAGAACCCGGACGCGGTCACGCGCTTCAAGGCTGAAGCCCGGCTGGCGGCTTCAATCGAGCATCCCAACATCGTCCCCATCCATCGCGGCGGGGAGTACCACGGCGTCCTCTACCTGGCCATGCGCTTCGTGCCGGGCACCAACCTGCGCCAGGTCGTGGACCGGGGCCAGCTGGATGTGGACCGGGTCGGGCGAATGATCACCTCGGTCGCCGCCGCGCTCGATGCCGCGCACGCGCGCGGATTGGTGCACCGCGACGTGAAGCCGGCCAACATCCTGATCAGCGGTGAGGGCGAGCACGAGCACGTCTATCTCACCGACTTCGGGCTCACGAAGCGTTTGGGCTCGGCGGGCAGCCTCACGCGCACCGGGGCCTGGGTGGGAACCCCGGACTACGTCGCGCCCGAGCAGATCCAGGCCGAGACGGTTGACGGCCGCGCCGACATCTACTCCCTGGGTTGTGTGCTCTACGAGATGCTCACCGGCAGCGTCGCTTTCCCCAAGGACAACGACATGGCCAAGTTGTGGGCGCACGTGACTGACCCGCCGCCCTCCCCGAGCCTGAAGCGCCCTGATCTCGACAGGGCCTTCGACGAGGTGGTGGCGCGCGCCACCGCAAAGCACCCGCAGGATCGCTACTCCAAGGCCTCCGAGCTCGCCGGCGCGGTCGATCTGGCCATCGCCGAACAGAGCTCACAGCTCAGGCCCGAGGCCTTCCAGGCCACCCGCGGAGCGGCCGGATCGGACGCTCCGCCGGTGGGCGAGCACGACGTCTTCATTGCCGAACCCACGCACTCGCCGACGGTGGCGCCGCGCGCCGACGGGCCGGGCACGGTGCCCCCGGCGCCCGTAGCGCAAAGCAAGCCGAGCGCCGGCGACGATCGCGGTCCTACCCCCGACCCGCCGGCGGGACAGCGGCGAAATCCGCGCCCGCTCTTCGCGCTCGCCGGCCTTGCCCTGGCGCTGGTCGTGGCCGTCGTTCTGTACGCCACGTTGAGTGGGGGCGACGAGAATCAGTCGAGCTCGGAGGGCTCCACCGCCTTCGTCGCCGCGACCAAGCTCCCGGCGGATCTCGAGTGGACGCCCATCCGCAGCGCGCCCTTCCAGCGTCAGTACGCCGCCACCACGGCCGTCGACGGCAAGCTTTTGGTGTTTGGCGGGGTCGGCGTCAAGTCGTCGAGCACCACCACGAAGGTTTACGACCCGGC
>DASQFY010000047.1:0-16633 GCA_035632895.1 Candidatus Dormiibacterota bacterium | reverse complement strand
CGACCGGCTGCTTCGTCGCGCGCCCGGTCGACGAGGTCGTTCGTGGCGCCGGTGAAGACCTGGGACCCCGCCACGCTGACGACGGTCAGGAGCCAGCGCTCGTCGAGTGGCAGGCCCGCCTGCATCAGCAGGATCGCGCCGAGCGCGGCGCTGAGCGCGACGACGGCCAGCGCGGGAGCCGGGTGGATGACGCGGATGGCGGCCGGCATCGCGGCCGATCATAGGCCGAAGGGCGGGGAGGCATCGGTCCAGGGCCCTGGGGCTCTGATAGAATCGGAAAAACCCCGGAGGTCCTCGCAGCAATGCCGAAGTATGTCTTCGTCACGGGCGGCGTCACCAGCTCGCTCGGCAAAGGCATTACCGCCGCCTCCATCGGGCGCATCCTCAAGGCCCGCGGTATCCCGGTCTCCATCCTCAAGCTCGACCCGTACATCAACATCGACCCCGGCACCATGTCGCCGTACCAACACGGCGAGGTGTTCGTGACCGATGACGGCGCGGAGACCGATCTCGACCTCGGCCACTACGAGCGCTTCATCGACGAGAACCTGTCCCAGGCGAGCAACGTCACCACCGGCCGCATCTACCAGGGCGTCATCGCCAAGGAGCGGCGTGGCGACTACCTGGGCGGCACCGTGCAGGTGATCCCGCACATCACGAACGAGATCAAGGAGCGGATCGCGCGGGTCGCGCGCGAGGGGACCGGCTCGGTGGCGGGCAGCGGCAGCGTGGCCCACGGCGTGGTGATCGTCGAGGTCGGCGGCACGGTGGGCGACATCGAATCGCTCCCGTTCCTCGAGGCGATCCGCCAGATGCGCAAGGACGTCGGTCGCCGCAACGTCCTGTACGTCCACGTTACCTGGCTGCCGCAGATCGGGGCCACCGGCGAGGTGAAGACGAAGCCGACGCAGCACAGCGTCAAGGAGCTGCGCGGGATCGGGATCCAGCCGGACGTCATCATCCTGCGCTCCGACGAGCCGATCGACGAGGAGATCCTGGACAAGGTCGCGCTCTTCACCGACGTGGACGTGCACGCCGTGATCCCGCTGCGCACCGCCAACAGCATCTACGAGGTGCCGCTCCAGCTCGAGCGTGCGGGCCTCGGCAAGCTCATCACCCGTGAGCTGGAGATTCCCGCGGTCGAGCCCGATTTCGCCGACTGGCAGGACCTGGTGGCCCGCATCCGCGCGCCGCGACCAGAGGTCGAGATCGCCATCGTCGGCAAGTACACCGAGCTGCCCGATGCCTACATCAGCGTCAGCGAAGCGCTCAAGCACGCCGCCCTCCACCATCGAGTCGAGGTCAAGGTGCGCTGGATCAACTCGGAGCAGCTGGAGCGCATGGAGCCCAAAGCGGTGGGCGACTTGCTGGCCGGCGTGGCTGGCGTCCTCGTGCCGGGTGGCTTCGGCTACCGCGGGGTGGAGGGAAAGGTGCGCGCCATCCGCTGGGCGCGAGAGCAGCGCATTCCCTACCTCGGGCTCTGCCTCGGCCTGCAGTGCGCCGTCATCGAGTTCGCGCGCATGGCGCTCGGCAGCGACGATGCCAACAGCAGCGAGTTCAACGTCTTCACCGAGCACCCGGTGATCGACCTGATGCCGGACCAGGCCGAGGTGACCGACAAGGGCGGCACCATGCGCCTGGGCCTCTATCCGGCCCGCCTCGAGGAGGGCTCGCTGGTGCGCGCCGCATACGGCACCGAGATCGCCTACGAGCGGCACCGTCACCGGTTCGAGGTGAACAACGCCTACAGGGACCGGTTGGGCGAGGCGGGGATGTGGTTCAGCGGCGTCTCGCCGGACGAGCGACTGGTCGAGTACATCGAGCTGCGCGACCATCCCTGGTTCGTTGCCACCCAGGCCCATCCCGAGCTCAAGAGCCGGCCGAACCGACCGCACCCGCTCTTCCGCGATTTCGTTGGCGCCGCGGCCGCGCAGGCTGGCATCGTCGCGGAGCCTTCGGTCGAGAAGCCATCGGCGCTCCCGGCGGCAGAGCGCAGCGCCTGAGCGGATGACGACCCGCCGCACCGGCGCGCGCCGGCCGGCCTTCAGCCGCGCCGCCTACGAGCGCCGGCTGACGGACTTCGTGGCCGAGCAAGGTGAGGCCTACTTCGCCGCGCTCTCCGGCCAGCGTGACGAGCTCGGGCTCGAGGCGATCTACGAACGCCATGCGGCCCTCTTCGAGCGATCCGCAATCGACGCGCTCCGCGCTGCGGCCGACGGAGACGCGGCCGCCGCGCGCCAGGCGCGGGCACTGCTGGCCTTCGCGGTCGAGGGGTATCTGGAGCGCCAGGTTGCCGACCTGACTGATGCGATCCAGGCCGCCGAGGCGCAGGCCGCCATCATCTGGCGCGGCGAGCGAATCGGCTACCGGGCCGCGCCGATCCGGATCACGCAGATCAGCAACCGCACCGAGCGCAATGCGCTCGACGCGAGCTACCAGGAGGCGGTCGACGCGATCAACCCGCTGCGGGAGGCCCGGCTGGCGCGGCTGCGAGCGGCCATGGCGGAGCTCGGCTTCGCCGACGAGACCGCCCTCACCCGGAAGCTGCACGACGTGGACGCGGATGCCCTGGCCGCCGACCTGGGCCAGTTCCTGGTCGAGTCTGAGACGGTCTATTTCGCGGCCCTGCGGCGCTACCTGGCGGAGATCGACATCGAGCAGGGCGATGCGTCGGCCGCCGACCTCGCCCACGTGCTGCGCGGCAATGGCTGGGATGCCTGGTTCGATCCGCGCCGCATGCTGCCGGTCATAACGACCACGCTCGGCGGCCTCGGCTTTGACCTGAGGTCACTTCCGAACGTGACGATGGACCTCGAATCCCGCCCGAACAAGTCGCCGCGCGCGTTCGCCGTCCCCGTGCGCGTTCCCCAGGACGTGCGGCTGGTGGTGCAGCCTCGCGGCGGCCATGACGACTACGACGGCACACTTCACGAGATGGGGCACGTGCTCCACTTCGCCCACGTCGACCCGAAGTTGCCGGTCGCCTGGAAGCACCTAGGCGACAATTCGGTAACCGAGGGCTACGCGTTCCTGCTGCAATACCTCATGCTCGAGCCGGACTGGCTCGCCGAGCACCTGGGCATGCCGGACGGTGAGATTGCCGGCTGGCTCGACTTCGCGAGCTTCCGCAAGTTGTTCTATCTGCGCCGCTACACGGCCAAGCTGCTCTTCGAGCTGCGGCTCCACCGCGACGCGGAGATCGGCCTGGCGCGCGCCTATTACGCGGGCCTGCTCGGTCTGCTGACCGGGGTGCGAACCCACGGGGCGAGCTTCCTGGCCGACCTTGACGACCATTTCTATTCCGCGCGCTACCTGCGCGCCTGGATGCTGGAGGCCAGCCTGGCTTCCGCGTTGGGGATGCGCCACGGCAAGACGTGGTGGCGCGAGGCCGCAGCGGGCCAGACGCTGCGCCGAAGCTGGTCGCGCGGCCAGGAATGGAATGCGCAAGACGTGGTTGCGCATCTCGGGTATGATCATCTCGACTGGCGACCGGTCTTGCGTCAGATCCGGACGCGGCTCATCGGCGAGATGAGCGGATACGGCGGGCCCAACATCACCACCCGCGCAGGGACCCGCAAGGTCTGACCCGGCTGACCGCCACTCGTCCCACGGATGAGAGCGACACTCCCGAGCGTGGCCCGGACCGTTCCGTCGCCTGAGTTCAGCTGTCGCTCCTGCCGGCACCCCGCTTCGTCCCTCACCGAGGGCGAGGAGCCGTGCAGCCGCAACTGCCACCCCACCTACTGATCGAGGTCACCTCCCGCAGCAGCCATGAATGAAGAAGCACGACCCCCGCGTCGCGGCCGGCCACGGCGTCGCCCTGACGGCGGCGCGCGTCGCCAGCAGCCCAGGCCCGCGTTCCCGCGGCGACGCAATGACTACGCCACTGGTGGCTACTCCTCCATCTACGCCGGCCCGTTCCCGACCGACGAGGACGATCCCGAGGGGGGCCTGAACCTGGCCGACCTGCAGGCCAAGAGCGTCGAGGAGCTTCGCGAGTTGGCGACCGAGCATGGCCTTGAGGGGCACGAGGAGCTCGACCATTCTGACCTTGTCCTGAAGCTGCTCGACGTCGTACCGCTCGCCCCCGCCCAGCCGCGCCGCGACCAGAACGGCCAGCCGGGAATCGCCACCGGCGTCCTGGAGATCGTCGACGAGGGCTTCGGCTTCCTGCGGCGCAACGGTGTGATGCCGTCGAATGACGACATCTACGTCAGCTCCTCCCAGGTGCGCCGCTTCGGCCTGCGAACCGGGGATAAGGTGGCGGGGCAGACCCGTCCGCCGAAGGATCAGGAGAAGTACTGGGGCCTGCTCCGCGTCGACACCGTGAATGAGGTCGATCCGGAGGTTGCCAAGCGACGACCGTACTTTGACACGCTGGTGCCCGTTTTCCCGGACGAGATGTTCGACATCGAGACCGACCAGAAGAACCTGACCCAGCGCCTCATCAACCTGATCAGCCCCATCGGCAAGGGACAGCGCGGCCTGATCCTGTCGCCGGCCAAGGCCGGCAAGACGACCGTGCTGAAGCAGATCGCGCACGGCATCACCGAGAACTACCCGGAAACCCTCCTCATGGTGGCGCTCATCGGCGAGCGCCCCGAGGAGGTGACCGACATGAGCCGCAGCGTGAAGGGCGAAATCTACGCCTCCACGTTCGACGAGCCGACCGAGAACCACACCCGTGTCGCCGAGATGGCGCTCGAGATCGCCAAGCGGCAGGTCGAGACCGGCCGCGACGTGGTGATCCTGCTCGACTCGATCACGCGCCTGGCGCGGGCCTACAACCTGGCGCTGCCGGCGTCGGGCAAAACCCTCTCGGGCGGCGTCGACCCGGTCGCTCTCTACCCGCCGAAGCGTTTCTTCGGTGCAGCGCGGAACATCGAGCACGGCGGTTCGCTGACGATCATCGCAACCTGCCTGGTCGACACCGGCTCGCGCATGGACGACGTCATCTACGAGGAGTTCAAGGGCACCGGCAACATGGAGCTGGCGCTCGACCGCAAGCTCAGCGACAAGCGGATCTTTCCGGCCGTCGACGTGCTTCGCTCAGGCACCCGCCGCGAGGAGCTGCTGCTCGACGAAAACTCGTTGCGCATGGTGTGGACGATGCGCCGCATGCTCAGCGCGGTCGGGCCCAATGAGGGGATCGAGCTGCTCATGCAGCGACTGGGCAAGACCAAGAACAACGCCGAGTTCCTTGTCTCGCTCAGCAAGAGTGTCGAAGCCTCCGAGCGCTAGGCACGTTCCCTCGCGTTCCGTGACCGTTTCCCCGCGCCGACCGTTCGTCGCGCTGCTCATCACTGCCCTGCTGCTGGCTGGATGCGGCCAGCCTCAACCATCGAGCCCATCGGGGTCACCCTCGACCCCATCGGCGTCGAGCATCCCCTCCAGCACGATCGCCGGCGAGGTGATCCCGGCCCCTGGATCGAACAGCGAGCTGTACGCGCCCAACCCCGGCGCGCTGGTGGTGGCGATCGATCCCGGGCATGGCGGCTGCCTCGACTGGGGTGTCCCGGACCCGCGGCAGCGTGGCGTTCCCTACTCCGAAAAGACGATGACGCTGGCGATCGGGACGGAGCTCCGCCGCCTGCTCGAGGCGCAGGGCGTCACGGTGGTGATGACCCGCACGGACGATCAGGCGCTGGCCGGCGACGACTATCCCGATCTGAGCTGCCATGGACCACCCTGGCGCGACGTGAACGGCGACGGAGAGTCCGGGTTCCATCCCGACGACCTCGAGGGCAAGGTCCGCACCCGCGACGAGCTCCAGGCGAGGCTGGACCTGGCCAATGTCGCGCGCGCCGACATCCTGATCAGCATCCATATCAATGCGCTGACCCAGGACGGGGTCGTGGTCGAGATCGCGGCGACCGAAACCTACTACACCGACGAGACGGCCTGGGGCACGTCCGCCACCGAGCGGTTGGCGAGCCTGATCCAGCGGGAGGTGCTGGCCGGGTTGGCAGGTGTGGCCGATTACGAGCGGCAGGACCGCGGCGTCAAGGCGCAGAACCTGTACATGGTCGCCCCGCCGCTCCTGGAGCCCACGCCCGAGCGTCCCGATCCCCGCAAGCAGCCGACCCGGGGCGCGCTTATGCCCTCGGTCCTGGCCGAGGTCGGCTCGATCACCCTCGCCGCCGAGCAGGATCTGCTCGCCTCGGCGGTGGGCCAGGCGGCCGCGGCGAACGGGATCTACGCCGCGCTCGTGACGTATTTCGCGGAGCGGCCGCAGGCGGTCCGTTACGCCCTCCCAGCGCTCGAGGGGCCCGCCGGCAGCGCCCCGCAGCCGATCGACGGCGACGGTCCCCCCTTCTGGGTGCCGGACCTCCCGGGTGACGCGGCGGGAAACGGGATCCCGGTGCTGCTCACCAATACCGGCACCGAGCCGTGGCCCGCGGAGCTGGCCCTGCTTGCCGGCTGGGCCGAGAGCGAGGAGCCGTACCTGCGCGTGGCCCCTGAGGCGCTCGTCCCGCTGCCGGTCGACGTCCCGTCGCTGGCACCCGGTGAGTCGGTCGAGCTGCGGTTGCTGCTCGAGCCTCCGGCTGAGGCGGTTGCGCGCCGGGCGGTGTGGGTCACCCTGGCGGCGGCCGGCACCTCGTTCGCCGATCTCGGATCGCCGCCGCTCCAGCTCGCCTGGCCCTCGGACTGAGGTCACGGATGGGGTGCCGGACGGCAGGTTGACCTGCCGTTAACGGCGCTGCTACCATCGGTCAGCACGATCTCGAACCGGGATGTGGTCATCCGCCGGCTCGGGGGTTGAGCGGGATCGGGCACTGCCGACGGAACCTTTGCGAGAGGGAGCGTCTCTATTGCCCGATCCGCGACGGCCGCTGCGCCGGCTGACCGAGGCGCGCTCCATCTCCCGGGCGTTCACGCACGTGATGGTCATCGGTCTGGTCGCATTCACCTCCGCCTTCGCTATCGGCGCAGCCCGAAGTGGGTCGTCGGCGGACCCATCCACGCAGAGCGAGCTCCTCGGCATCGACCTCGTCGCTCGCGCTCGCGGGGCTGCCGCCAGCGAGCAGCCACTCGACCGCAGCCTTCGTTTCGAACTCACGCCTGACCCAAACCGGCCCGATCCTGACCTGTCCCGCAGCGCTCCCCGGGTCCTGCCTACGCCATTCCCGACCGCGCTTCCGACCCCGGTCGCGCCGCCGATGCCGGCCCCTCGCCCCGCGCCGCCGCCGCCACCCAAGGTCAAGGCTGCCCCGGTCATCGTCGGCACGGGCCAGCTCGCCTGGCCGGTCCCCGGCGGCACGATCACGCAGTACTACTCCTCCTACCACCTCGCGGTGGACATCGCCGCGTCGTATGGCACCAACGTGGTCGCCGCTGACGCCGGCGTGGTGAGCTCGGCCGGTTGGCGCAACAACGGCGGCGGTTTCGTGATCGAGATCGACCACGGCAACGGGATCGTGACCGCCTACAACCATCTCGGCTCGGTGTGGGTTGGACCCGGCCAGGTGGTGACCAAGGGCGAGGCCATCGCGCCGGTTGGCTGCACGGGAATCTGCACTGGTCCGCACGTGCATTTCGAGACGATCGTCGGCGGCGTGATCGTCAACCCGCTGCGCTACCTCTAGCTGTTACTCCCTGCCGGCCGTCCTCTCGCCGCAGGCCCCACCGGATCGACACGCGACCGACCGCCGCGGGCCCGTTGCTATCATCTCGAGGCCGATGTTCGCTGACCACGCCCGGATCCTCGTCTCCGCCGGCGCCGGCGGCGATGGGTCGGCCTCATTCCGTCGCGAAGCGCACGTTCCTCGCGGTGGGCCCGACGGCGGCGATGGCGGTCAGGGCGGCGACGTGATGCTGGTGGCCGAAGCGGGCATGACCACCTTGGCCGACTTCCGCCGCGGACGACAATTTCGGGCGAAGCCAGGTGGTCGCGGCTCCCGCCGCCGATCGCACGGAGCGAATGGTCCGGACGTCATCCTGGCGGTCCCCCCCGGCACGGTGGTCCGGCAGGCAGCCGGCGAGGCTCTCCAGGGAGGGACCTGGATCGGTGAGCTGCTTGCCCCCGGCGATCGCCTGGTGGTGGCGCGCGGCGGTCGGGGCGGACGTGGCAACGTCCACTTCGCGAGCGCCACGCAACGGGCGCCGACCCATTTCGAGAAGGGCCAGCCGGGTGAGGAGCGCTGGATCGAGCTCGAGCTCAAGCTGATCGCGGACATCGGCCTGGTCGGCGCGCCGAACGCCGGCAAGTCGACGCTGCTTGCCGCCCTGACGGCCGCCCAGCCGGAGGTCGGGGACTATCCCTTCACGACCACGAGCCCGAACCTGGGCGTCCTCGCTCTGGACGACGAACGCAACGCGGTGATCGCCGACGTACCGGGCCTGATCGAGGGCGCGCACGAAGGGCGTGGGCTGGGGCATGCCTTCCTGCGCCACGTGGAGCGCACGCGAGTGCTGGTGGCCGTGGTGGACGGGGCGGCCGCCGATCCGGCCGGCGAGTGGGCCGCCGTTGCGGACGAGCTGCGTCGACATGACGCCGCACTGCTCGAGCGTCCGATGTCGATGGTGGTCACCAAGCACGACCTGCCGATCGTCCGTGAGCGCTGGCCGGAGCTGCGGGCCAGCCTGCGCGCTGCAGGTCATCGACCGCTTGCCGTCTCGGCGCTCGCCGGAACCGGGCTGGCCGCGCTGCGCCGGGAGCTGGCGCAGGCCCTGGACGAGGCGGCGCGCCGCGAGGCGACGGCCCCGCCACCAGTCGAGATGCGCCTCCATCGCTTCGATCCGCTCGACGTGGGCTGGCAGGTGGTGGCCGAGGCCGACGCGCTGCGGGTGCGAGGCCGCCGCATCGAGGCCAGCGCGGCACGGACGAACTTCGACAACCCCGAGTCGCGCGACCGATTCCAGCGCACGCTGGAACGGTTGGGCATCGACGCCGAGCTGCGACGGCTGGGAGCCGCGGCGGGGACCACGGTGCGCATCGGCCCGGTCGAGCTTGAATGGGAGGACGAGTGATGAGCCGGCCGGCGGTGCTGGTCGCCCCTCGGGCGGAGCAGGGCGCGCGGACCTCGGTGCGGCGAGGGCAGCGGACGAAGCCGCGGCGGGAGGTGAGCGGACCGCGGGTTGAGCGGATCGGTGTCCTGGGCGGCACGTTCGACCCGCCGCACATCGGGCACCTGTGGCTCGCGACCATGGCGGCCGATGCGCTGGAGCTCGACCGCGTGCTGTTCATGCCGGCTGCCCAGCCGCCGCACAAGCGCCGCGGCGAGGTGTCCTCCGCCGCCGAGCGGCTGCTGCTGACCCGCATCGCCATCGACGGTGACCCGACCTTCGCGCTGAGCCCGATCGAGATGGAACGGCCCGGCCCCTCGTTCACGGTCGACAGCGTCGAGGAGCTGTTGCGCCTCTATCCCGACGTGCGCCTCTACCTGCTGATGGCGGCCGATGCGCTGGCCGGGATCGACACCTGGCGCGAGCCGGAGCGGCTGCTGGCGCTCGTGGAATGGGCGGTCGGCCCGCGGGCGGGGAGCGGCTTGCCGGATCGCGATGAGTTGCGCCGCCGATTCGGCGCCGCCGCCGCGCGCATTCACCTGTTGGAGGGTCCAACGCTCGACGTCAGCGCGTCCGAGATCCGTCGTCGAGTGGCGGCCGGACAGGCCATCCGCTACCTTGTGCCGCGCGCGGTGGAAGAGCTGATCATCGAGCGCGGCCTCTATCGGCCGGGCGAAGGATGACCAGACAGCAAGGGGAGAGCAAGCTGGCAGAATCGGTCAAGGAGCACGTCGAGGTCGATCCCGGCGAGCTGGCGCATCGAATTGTCGATGTCGCGTCGGACAAGAAGGCGGTCGATATCGTCATGCTGCGGACCGCCGAGCTCACCACCCTGGCCGACTACTTCGTGATTGCCTCGGGTCGCAGCGACCGCCAGGTGCAGGCGCTCAGTCAGGCGATCGCCGACGAGCTCCGCGACGAGGGCATCAAGCCGCTCGGCATCGAGGGCAAAGGCGGCGCGCGCTGGGTGCTGATCGACTACGGCAGCGTCATCGTCCACCTCTTCGCGCCCGAGGAGCGGGAGTACTACGGCCTCGAGCGGCTCTGGAGCAAGGCCGCGCAGGTCGTGCGCGTCGTCTAGGCACGCCATCGGTACTGCCGCGGTCCCAGGACGGAAAGCGTACAGTCCACCCGTACTGCGAGGGTACTAGTCCAATAGGCACCGGTCCTCCTATTGAGGGCGCTCCACCTCCGACGCATGCTCCGGCTCATGACCGAGCCAGCCCGAACCACGCGAGTGATGGAGACCTGCCGCTTCTGCGACGGGGAGCTCCTGACGAGCGTGTTCGACACGGCCTTCCGCGACGCCGCGGCCGAGGAGCGTCTCTTCTTCGCGATCCCCGGAGCGTTGTGCGTCCCCTGCCGACAGCTCTACGTCGACCAGCAGCTGATCGGCATCCTGGGCCTGGCCGAGGCTCGCTGCACGTTCGCGATCCAGAGTGATCGCGTGCTGGGCGGCGCCGCCTAGCTCTTCATCCGCGTGCACGCCCCGTCGGGCGTCGCGGATTGCCGAGCACGAACTCCCCCAGCCACGCGGCGACGGCCGGCTCCGCTTCCATCACCTGCGTCTTGATCGCCAGGTCCGCCTCGAACAGGCCGCGCAGCATCGCCTCCAGCTCGGCAGCGTCGTAGCGGCCCGCCGCCTCGACCAGCCGCTCGGCCATGCGCACGTTGCCGCGACCCACGCGGCGGGCGATCTCGGCCGGCGTCGCGCGGCGCGCCGCCAGCTCGCGGGCCACGATCAGGTCGCCGATCCGCCCGGTGAGGGCGGCCATGATGCGCAGCACCGGTTGGCCTTCGGTCAGGGCGCGGGTGAGCGCGCGGGCGCCCCCAGCCGCATCCCGTCGATCGACAGCATTGGTGATGGCGTACAGGCTCGCCGGTCGTGTGTCCGCCACGAGCTGATCGACGTCGTCGGCGGTGATCGGGCGCTCGCCGGCATAGGTCGCCAGCTTCTTGAGCTCGCCGTCGGCCACGCGCGTCTGCTCGCCGCGCTCGACATCCGACTCGGTTACCGCGCCGCCGATGCGCTCGGCCAGCAGGGCCGCCGCACGCGGCTCGATCGCCACGCCCATCGTCTCGGCGTGGCGCCGAATCCAGGCCTGCAGCTCGCCGCGTCGCGGCGCCAGCCGCTCCTCGACCACACCGCCACGGGTCACGACGGCGTCGGCCAGGCGGCCCAGCAGGGCCGGAGGCTTGCGCGCGTCGCGCGTGGAGCGCAGGTCGACCAACGCCAATCCGCCACCGTCCGGCAGGTCCCTCACCAGCGCCAGCAGCCGGTCGGCCCCGCCCGTGGAACGCCCCGCCGCGCGGAGGGGCTCACGCAGGACGGCCAGGTGAACGCCGAACATGCCCATCGTGCCGGCCTCCAGCTGCGCGCGATCGATCGCTGCCTCGTCGGGGCTGCCGAGGGGCACGATCTCTGCTCGGTCGTCGGCGCCGGTGCGCGCCGCGAATGCGGCCAGCGCCTGGTCGAGCTGATAGCTGTCGTCGCCGTGGGCCAGCAGCAGCGCGACGCTCACGGGGCGGTCTCGCAGGCCGCGCGCATCCGCGCTCCGAGCTCGTCGACGGACAGGCCGGCCGCGTCCGCCACCTCAGCCTCGAGGTCATGGGCCGGACGGCGGGCAGCCTCCAGCGCCGCTTTGTGCTGCGGATAACGGATGGCGAGGTCGTCGATGCGCTGGTCGGTGGTCACGAACCCGCCCGTCACGTGCCGATCGGCGACCGAGACGAGGACGGATGGCCAGCCGCGCGGGAAACGATCCTCGTCGAGGAGTGCAGTGACGGGGTGCGAGGCAACCGCCGGCGCGAGCTCGCCGTGCCCCATCGCCGTCAGCCGCTCGGCACCAACCAGGCCGTGCACGCCGCCACCCTCCCGGGTCTCCATCTTGTCGATGTCGTGCAGCAGGGCGGCGACCTCGACGAGCTCCACGTCCAGCCCGACGCCGTGCCCCGCCACCAGGCGCGCTGCCTCGGCGGCAACCCTGGAGACCCCACGCGAGTGCGTGATGATCCCCGCCGGCAGATCGAACGAGGCGAGGATGGCCTCGGCCTGATCACGGGTGGGGATGGCCATGGACCGATGCTACCCGGATCGGGGTGGCGCTGGCCGACGGCGGCGAACCGACCCGCGCTGACAACGACTCGAATCGCACCCTCCAGGTCGGTGCGATGGACGTGCAGCCCGGGAATCGCGGCCAGCCGCGCCAGGGTGGCAGCGTGCGGGTGGCCGTATTCGTTGCCGGCGCCCGAGGAGATGAGTGCAAGCCGTGGGCGTGTGGCCTCCAGCAGCGCATCGGTCGTGCTCGAGTCCGAGCCATGGTGACCCACTTTCAGCACGTCGATCGGCCCGAGCAGGCCGCGCTCCAGCAGGAGGGCCTCGACTGGCGCCTCGGCATCGCCGGTCAGCAACGCTCGGAAGGTACCGTTCTCCAGCAGCACAACGGCTGACGCGTTGTTGATGTCGTCCTCGAGGAGCGGAGCGGCGGCATCGGCGCCCGAGGGGAAGAGGAAGGTCAACGACGTCGTCGCGTCGATCGGCACGCGGGCGCCGGCGCGGACCGTGGCCATCCGCGACCCAGGCTCGCGTCGAGCCGCGTCAAGGAATCGGGGATAACTTGGGTTGTGATAGTGGCGGCCCGGGTCGAGGACAAGCCTGATGCGGAAGCGCTCGAGGGCCGCCACCAGACCGGCGACATGGTCCTCATGTGGATGGGTGAGCAGCACGACGTCGAGACGCCGCTGCCAGAACGGAAGAGCCTCGCCCAGGCGACGCATGGTCAGGTCGGGATCGGCACCGCCGTCGATTAGGGCGGAGGCGCCGGACGGCGCCCGGATGAGGATCGCGTCGCCCTGCCCGACATCGAGCATCACGAGCTCGAGGCGCCCGTCCGGCCGCGTGACCACGGTGAGCAGCGCCAGCACCACGAGCGTGCCGATCGCCAGCCGAGCCGGCCGAAGCGCACCATCCGCCAATGCGGCGAGTCCGTCGGGCATGACCAGGCCGGCGTTTGACCGCTCATCGGCCGGCGCGATCCGATTCCTGGCCAGCGCCAATGCCGGATACCAGCCCAGCGCCAGCCATGCGGGAGCTGACAGGTCGACGGAGGCGAACGGCACGGCCGCGGCCGCCAGCCCGGTCAGGATCATCAGCCGCAGGTAGAGCCATGCGGCCCCGCCCGCCGCCCAGCCGAGAATGTCAGCGATCAGGGGTAGATGCATCGCGGCGTCCGCCGCGCCGACCACCGCAGCCACCGCGGAGCAGAGCATGACCAGCGGCACGAGCGGTACGACCGCAACGTTGGCCAGCGGCGCCACCAGCGACACACGCTCGAAGTTCAACAGGATCACCGGCAGGGTGGTGAGCTGTGCGGCAAGGGTGAGCGCGACCGGCTCCCGCACAAGCGCCGGCCAGCGGCCGAGCCGCGCCTCCAGCGGTGCGGCGAACCAGATCAGGCCGGCCGTGGCCAGCGCGGAGAGCTGGAAGCCCACGTCCCACAGGACGGGCGGTGCGGCGATCAGCATCACCAGCGCGGCCAGCAGCAGGGCCGAGAGGGCGTGCGCCCGCGAGCCGCCGACGCGGGCGATAACCAGGCCCCCGGCCATGAGCGCCGCGCGGACGACCGACGGCGACGCCCCCGTGAGGAGCACGTAGCCCCCCACCATCACGCCGGCCACGGCGATTGCCGCATACCTGCCGCCCCAGAGCCGGGTCAGCGGTCGAGTGGCCGCCGACGCCATGGCCGCCACGATGGCGATATTCCAGCCAGAGATCGCGACCACGTGCGTCAGGCCCGCCCGGGCGAACGCGTCGTTGACCTCTGGCGCGATGCTGGTCCGGATGCCGAGCAGGATGCCGCTCGCAAGCGCGGCCTCCGGCTCCGGGACGAGCGCGTTCAGGCCGGCCTGCAGCCCGTGACGGAGCCCGCCGAGCGCCTCCGGGACAACGCCCAGCCGGTGCTCCACGACCTCGGCGCGGTAGGCGCCGGCCACCGCTCCGATTCCCTGACGCGCCAGATAGGCACCGTACGCGAATCCCTCGAAGTCGCGCGGAGTCTCGAGGCGCGCCTCGAGCGCGACCCGGTCGCCGGCCTGCGTCGGCTGCGAGCGCGGCAGCCAGACCAGGAGCCGCCCACTGACCGGGTGGGGTGGCTGCTCATCAGCCGCGAGCACGAGCTCGTCAAGGATGGCCTGCTGCCGGTCGGCGCGCGGTCGCGGCTCCTCCACCACGGTGCCAACCACCTGCCAGCTGATGGGACCGATGTGGCCGATGACGCTGTCAGGGCCCGTGGGAAGCGCGGTCGCGGCGCCCCGCCACGCACCGAGTCCGATACCGACCAGTACGACCCCGACGCAGAGCGCGACGCGCGGACCGCGCCCCGGACCGCGCAGCACCGCGGCGGCCAGGATGAGCGGCACTCCCAGGCCGAGCGGAACCGCGCCGCCGCCCGGCAACGCCCCGGCGTCAGCGGCCAGAATGCCCAGCGCCACCCCCGATATGGCGGCCGGAAGCGCGAGCCCCGACATCTCGCCGCGCCCGATGGGCCGTCAGAGGGTCGCGAGCTCGCGGATGTCGTCAAGCTGGCCGCGATTCAGCACCTTGCGCTCGACCAGCTCATCGAGCGAGGCGAAGGGCCGCTCGGCCCGCGCCGCCACGATCTTCTGGACCGTGACTGGCCCGATTCCAGGCAGTGCCTCGAGCGCCTCGGGGCTGGCCGTATTCAGGTTGACGAGGCCGCCATTGTCGTCTCCGCCGCCCGGACCCGGCACTCCGGCGACGCCGGCCAGCGGCACGAAAACCTGCTGCCCATCGCTCACCGGAGCCGCGAGGTTGATCGCCGTCGCTGCGGCCAGCAGGTCGGCGCTCGGCGCGTAGCCGCCGGCAGCGGCGACCGCGTCCGCCACCCGCGCACCCGCGGCCAGCACCACGAGCCCGGGTCGCGCCACACCGCCCTGCACATCGACCACCAGCTCGTCCGGCGGGGTGGCTGCCGGCAGGGTGGGGGCCTCGATGAACGATGCCTGGCCGTCGAATGGCTCGGCGGCCAGCGGGTCGGCGCCGACGGTCGGGCTGAGGAGCAGCCACCCGCCCATCGAAAGGGCCAGCAACCCCAGCGCAGCGGCGGCCAGCGCTCCGCGGTCGCGCATGGTGAGCGACATCGGTCCGTCCTCTCAGGAGGCGAGGGGGGATCGGGATGACCTGTCCGAGGCCCGGCGCCCGGGCACTCGGCGCCGGGTCCCGGAAGCAGGACGCGCAGCCTAGGCGGCCGGCCGTTACCGGTCGCTTATCACCGGCTCACCAGGCGTCCGTCAGTGGTCGGGCGTTACCACGTTGACAAGCTTGCCGGGGATCTGCACGACCCGGCTCGGCGCCCGGCCGCCGAGGTGGGCCTGCACGCGTTCGCTGGCCAGCGCCATGCGCTCGATCTCCTCGGCGGGCGTGTCAACCGTGACCACCAGCCGGTCGCGCAGCTTGCCGTCAACCTGGACGGGCAGCTCCAGCGTCTCGGCCGCCGCAAGCGCGGCGTCGAAGGCCGGCCAGGGCTGCTGGTGGATGCTGTACGGGTGGCCGCGGCGCGCCCACAGCTCCTCGGCGATGTGCGGCGCGGCCGGTGCGAGCAGCAGGAGCAGTGCGTCGACCGCCTCGGCATAGGCACTGCTGCCAGCCATTCCGGCTTCGCGTGCCTTGCCGATCGCATTCGACAGCTGCATCAGCTTCGAGATGGCGGTGTTGAAGTGAAACGCCGCGTAGTCCTCCGCGACCTCGCGGATGGTCACGTGCGTCGCCCGCCGCAGCGCCCGGCTCAGCTCGTCCACGGTTCCCGGCCGCTGGTCGAGCTCGGCCTGGGCCTGCGCCCAGACCCGGCTCAGGAAGCGGTGGATCCCCTCGATCCCGCTCGCGCTCCACGGCCCGCCCTGGTCCCATGGGCCGATGAACATCAGGAACAGCCGGATCACGTCCGACCCATAGCGGGCCACCAGCTCGTCGGGGTTCGCCACGTTGCCGTGCGACTTGCTCATGCGCTGGTGGTCGGCGCCCAGGATCTGCCCCTGATTGCGCAGCGCCAGGAACGGCTCGTCGAACGAGAGATGCCCGATGTCGCGCAGGGCCTTGATGAAGAAGCGGGCGTAGAGCAGGTGCAGCACGGCGTGCTCGGCGCCGCCGGTGTACAGGTCGACCGGCATCCAGCGCTTCACCGTCTCCGGATCCCAGGCCCGCGTGTCGTCGTGCGGCGAGCAGTAGCGCAGGTAATACCACGACGAATCCACGAACGTGTCCATCGTGTCGGTCTCGCGCCGCGCCTCGGCGCCGCACATCGGACAGCTGGCGCGCAGGAACTCGGCGTGCGACTGCAGCGGCGAGACGCCGGTCGGCGCGAAGTCGACGTCCTCCGGCAGCCGGACCGGCAGCTCCGCCTCAGGAACGAGCTGCGCACCGTGCTCCGGGCAGTAGATGATCGGGATCGGCGCGCCCCAGTAACGCTGGCGGCTGACCAACCAGTCGCGAAGCCGGTACGTCACCGCCGGGCCGCCCAGTCCGAGGTCAGCCAGCTGCTGTGCGATCGCCCCGATCGCATCGGCCGCCGGCATGCCGCTGAACTCGCCCGATTCGACCAGCACCTCGTCG
>DASQFY010000046.1:0-9027 GCA_035632895.1 Candidatus Dormiibacterota bacterium | reverse complement strand
CTGGTGCTGCCCGATCTCCTCGCCGAACGCCTTGCGCTCGTGTGAGTACTTGACCGATGCGTCCAGGCACGCCTGCGCCAGCCCGACCGATCCGGCCGCGACCGTGTAGCGACCCTGGTCGATGGCGCTCATCGCGATCGTGAATCCCTCCCCCTCCTCCCCGAGCCGGTTGGCGGCCGGGACCTCGCAGTCGCTGAAGGTGAGGATGCCGGTGTTCCCGGCACGCACCCCCAGCTTGCCGTGCAGCGACTCCGACGAAAAGCCGGGAAAGGACCGTTCGACGATGAAGGCGGTGATGCCCTTGTGCCCGGCGGCCTTGTCGAGCGTGGCGAACACCAGGAAGTGGTCGGCCGTATCGCCCAGGCTGATCCAGATCTTGGAGCCGTTGAGGATGTAGCGATCGCCGTCGCGGCGCGCGGTGGTGGCCAGGTTCCCCGCGTCGCTGCCGACCCCCGGCTCCGTGAGCCCGAAGGTTGCCAGCTTCTCGCCGCGCGCCTGCGGGATGAGGTACTGCTCCTTTTGCTCCTCGCTCCCCCATTGCAGCAGCGTCAGTGAGTTCAGCCCGGTGTGGACGCTGAGGATGACGCGGAAGGCGGTATCGGCCCGCTCCATCTCCTCGCACAGGAGGGCGAATGCGATGTAGTCCATCCCCGCCCCGCCGTAGCGCTCCGGGATGGGCAGGCCCAGGAAGCCGGCCGCGCCCATCTTCTCGTACAGGGATCGGTCGTACGTGGCCGCCGCGTCCATCTCATGAATGCGTGGCAGGATCTCGCGCTCGGCGAAGGCGCGCGCGGTGCGCTGCACCTCGCGTTGCTCATCGGACAGGGCAAAGTCGACCATCGGCCGCTGATTCTAGCGAGGCCCGAGCGGCGCCCGGGTCGGGCATCGGTCAATTCCGACCGACGTACGGGTAGTTCGTATTGACGAACTCCTGGAGTCAGGATACCCTAACGCTCGCCACCTCCAGCCGGAAAACGAGGAGTCGACACGCTGTGAATCTCGGCTTTCTGACCACCGGCCTTTTGACCGGCCTTCGCGAGGGGGTCGAGGCGGCGCTCATCGTGAGCATTGTCCTCGCGTACCTGGCCAGGACCGGAAACGCTCGCTACTCCGGCCGTATTTGGGCCGGGACGGTGGCGGCGGTCGCCGTCAGCGTGGCAGTCGGGCTCGTCCTGTGGCTGACGATCGGTGGACTGACCGCGCCGGCGGAGCAGATCTTCGAGGGCGTCGCCATGCTGCTGGCCGCCGGTGTGGTGACCTGGATGCTGTTCTGGATGCGCCGCACGGCCGCCAACATCAAGGGCGAGCTGCAGGCCGGCGTCGACCGGGCATTGACCGAGGGCAGCGTGTGGGGACTGTCTGCGCTGGCCTTCATCGCGGTCATCCGCGAGGGGATCGAGACAGCCCTCTTCCTCCTCGGCCAGGTGACGGCCGCGGCCGAGGCGGAGGCCGGGGCCTTCAGCACGCTGCTCGGCGCCGTCATCGGCCTCGTCATCGCAGTCGCGCTCGGCTACGGTTTCTACCGCGGCGCACGGGTGATCAACCTCCAGACCTTCTTCCGCTGGACCGGGGTGGCACTCATCTTCATCGCCGCCGGCCTGCTCAGCCACGCCATTCACGAGTTCATCGAGGCGGGGCTGATTGGGGTCGGCACGGCGACGGCATTCGACATCAGCAGCGTGCTGCCGCACGACGGCGAGAGCGGGATCGCGGTCCTCGGGCAGCTGCTCCGCGCGCTGTTCGGCTACTCCAGCACGCCCGAGTGGCTGACGCTCATCGCCTGGCTCGCCTACGTGCTGGCCGTGCTCGTCCTCTACCTGCGCCCGATGCGGCCCACGGCGCCGCGGCCTGTGGCCGGCAGCCAGCCGGTGGTCGGCGGCTAGGCCGCCCCGCTAGGCAACCCCGCTAGGCGACGCCGACGAAGCGACGCCGACGAAGCCGAGCACCTCGCGCCAGGCGTCCTCGGAGGCGCTCGCGAACTCGAAGGCTCGGCGGTCGAAGAACGAGTGCGGCGCGTCGGGGTAAACGACGGTCCGATGCTCGATCCCGGCCTCGTCGAGCGCCCGATCGTACGCGTCGCGCGCCGCTGCCGGGATCCCCTCGTCGGCGCCCCCATAGATCGCCAGCACCCGACCGCTGAAGCGTGGCGCCTCGTCGGCGGGAGCCGGCAGGCCGGCGCGGTTTGGGCCGACCGGGACGCCATAGAAGGAGATGACGCCGGCCAGGCCGTGGCCGGCGGCTGCCTGCAGTGAGCTGAGTCGCCCGCCGAAGCAGAAGCCCACCGTGTACACCTGCGCGGCGGAGCCTCCCTCGGGAGAGCGGAGGTACCCGACGGCCGCGGCCGTGTCGGCGGTGAGCGCGGCTGGCTCCGCCTGCGCCACGTGGGGCATGTACTCGAATCCCTCCCCGCGGCGCCCGGTCCCCGCCGTACGGCTGAAGTAATCGATCGCGACGGCGTTGATGCCAGCCTCGGCGAAGCGCAGGGCGAGCTCCTCGAAGAACGGGTGCAGGCCGCGCACGTCGGGCAGGATCACCACCCCCGGGGCGTCTGCGGCCGCGGCACGGGCCGCGTAGGCCGCCACACGCGTCCCGTCTGCCGAGGTCAGGGTGATCTCACCCGCGTCGGCCGCGGCGCCACCAATCGGCGGGAGCGGCGGCCGCGCGTCCAGGTCGTAGCACATGGTGAGACCAGCCTCAGCCGACCTGCTGGATCGCGAACCAGGTGCCGGCGACCAGGATGGCGACCACGAACAGGTACGCCCCGGCCCGCAGCGCGGCGGGTGTCGAGCCGGCCATCGTTCGCCCATCCGGGGTCCGCCACAGCCCGCCCATGGTTGGCACGTTGGCGGGGGCCAGCAGCAGCCCGATCAGCACGCCGATCGCCAGCCCGCCGACGTGGCCGGTCCAGCTGATCTGCGGGATGGTGAAGGTGATGATCAGGTTGAGGAGTAGCAGGCCGCCCGCCTGCGACAGGATGGCCCGCGCCTGCGGGCCGAGCAGCAGGTGCCGCCGGCGCGACACGACGAAGGCGAGGCCGAAGAGTCCGAAGATGGCGCCTGACGCGCCGGCGGCGGCCGAATCGGGTGCCGCCACGATGGTGAGCACGCTGCCTCCGGCCGCGCATAGGAGGTAGAGGATTGCGTACTCCACGTGGCCGTACAGCTGCTCCATGATCGGCCCGAACAACCACAGCGCGTACATGTTGAACGCCAGATGCAGCAGGCCCAGGTGGATAAAGGCGCTGGTGAAGATGCGCCACCACTCCCCCGCCGCCACAGCCGGCGCATAGACCGCTCCGGCTTCCACGAAGCTGCCGCCACCGCCGAAGAGCGACAGGTTCTGTAAGCCGCTCAACGCCGCGTCGAGGAAGAAGACGCCGACGTTGAGGACCAGGATCGCCCAGGTCACGTAGGCGGGGTAGGTGGCGTAGGGGCCGCGCGCCCGGTTGAACTGGCGGCGCGCCGCGAAGTCGTGGCCGGTCTCCTTCAGCAGCCAGGCGATGCGGTTGGCGATCGGGCCGCGCTCGTGAGCGGGCGCATGACGGTCGGCCTCGCGGTAGGCGGCGATCGCCTCCTCCAGGCGGCCGTCGCGGACGTGCTGCTCTGCCAGCGAGCGCCAGCCCAGCCACGCCATCGATCCGCCGCCGTCCGCGGCCTGCTGCCAGGCAGCCAGCGCGCCGGCCTCGTCGTCGAGGCGGTATTTGGCGCTGCCGATCCCGAGCCAGGCCTGTCCGGCCAGCTCCTGGTCGGGGTGCCCGGTGAGCGGTGCCAGGATTCTGAGGGCGGCCTCGGGATCGCCGCCGTCCAGCAGGCGCTGGCCTTCGGCGAGGCGGAGGCGGGGTTCGTCGGTCATGGGGCGCGCATTATCCCAGACAGCGAGCGACCGCCGAGAGATTGGCACCTCGACGGTCGTTCGCGCGCCCCCCTGAGGGAACGAGCCGCCCCGGCGTGGGGTCCGGGACGGGTTTCAGTGAGTCGGGCTACTTATCGCGGCGCAGGAAGTCCAGCACGTCGTCGTACCGGAAGCGGCGGTCGCCGCGGCTGGTCACCCGGAAGAAGGGGATCTCGCCGCGATCGCCAAGCCGCTTGACCGTGTTGACGTGCAGGTGCAGCATCTCGGCGACCTCGGACGCCGTAAGCAGCTTTCCGACCTCGTTCGTGAACATCGGTGGCTGTCGCCTCTAGGGAGAGCGGAGTATTTCGGCCGCGCTCGCGGTGCTTGGGTGCAGACGGCGCGGCTTCTGGCCGGATAGTAAGGTTGAGGTGCCTTCGGGAGTCCCGGTACTTTCGGTCCGACCATGGGGGTACGTTCCGTCGCAATGCCCGTTTTCGAACGACATGTGTTCGTCTGCACCAGGGGGGAATGGTGTCCCTCGGTCGACGGCGACGGCATCGGAGTGCACGCCGCTCTGAAGACGGCCGTGCGCGAGGCCGGCCTGGCCGACCGGGTACGGGTCAACCATTCCGGCTGCTTCAGCCAGTGCGGCAATGGACCGATGGCGGTCGTCTACCCCGATGCGGTCTGGTACGCCGCCCTGACCCCCTCCGACGCGGGCGAGATCGTTCGCGAGCACCTGGTCGAAGGTCGACCGGTCCAGCGGCTGCGCTACGAGCCGGACACCATGGGCGCCCACCAGCTCGAGCGTGAGACCGATGGACGACCGATCGGCCGCGCCGCCCCGTGGCCGGCCGGCGGGGAGCGGTGAGCGACCGACTGCCACCCGAAGT
Organism: Candidatus Dormiibacterota bacterium; assembly: GCA_035632895.1. Lineage (GTDB taxonomy): Bacteria > Chloroflexota > Limnocylindria > QHBO01 > QHBO01 > DASQFY01. The sequence goes on along the minus strand of DASQFY010000046.1, from coordinate 4,300 downwards.
CGCCGCGCTCCTCGAGCAGCGTTCCGCAGCCCGCGCGGCTCGGGACTGGGCCGCCGCCGACGCGCTTCGCGACCGCCTGGGTGAGCTTGGCTGGGAGCCGATCGACGGCCCGCGCGGCTCGCGTGCCCGCCCACGCCTGCCCGCCGCTCCGGCCGACGAGCAGGCATCGCTGCTCGATGAGCCGGCCACGCTCGCCGCCACCGCAGTGGTGATCGCCGATGACCACCCCGAGGACCTGGCGCGCTTCCTGGCCGGCATGGCCGCCCATCGGCCCGTCCTCGACTGGGAGCTCCTCGTCGTCGCGAACGCGCCCAGCTACGACCTGGATGCCGTGCTGACTGACCCGTCGGAGGCCGGCGCAACCCTGCGCAGCAGCGAGCGGCTCGGCTGGGCGGATGCCGCCAATCTCGGCCTGCGCCGTTCGCGCGGGGCGGTGGTGACGCTGCTCGACACGTCGCTGGAGCCGACCGGCGACTGGCTTGCGCCGCTGCTCGCCGCGTTCGGGGACCCGACCGTGGGAATCGCCGGCCCCTGGGGCGTCACCAGCGCCGATGGCCGTCAGTTCGATGAGGCGCCCCAGGGCGAGGTGGATGCGGTGGAGGCCTACTGCCTTGCCATCCGGCGCGAAGCCCTGCGCGCGGTCGGCGGCTTCGACCACCGCTTTCGCTTCTACCGCAACGCGGACCTCGACCTCTCGTTCGCGATCCGGGCAGCCGGCTGGCGGGCGGTGCGCACCGAGCCGCTGGCGCTCACCCGTCATGAGCACCGCGGGTACGCGTCAGTGCCAGATGACGAGCGCGACCGGCTCAGCCGCCGCAACTTCTACCGGTTTCTGAAGCATTGGGGCGACCGGCGCGACCTGCTCCTCCATCCGGCTCCCCGCCACCACTGACCGGTGCCGCGTCATTACGTGCACATCGTTCCGTGGCTGCGTCGTCCGGGCGGCCTGCTGATCCCCGACTGGCTGGCGATCACCTTAGGTCGCCACACCTGGGCCTGGCGGGCGATGGGCGCTCGGGAGCTGGCACACGAGCTTGCTCATGTGCGGCAATGGGACCGATACGGCCCGCTCTTCGGCCTCCGCTACCTGGCTGCCTGCTGGGGCTCGTGGCGGGCGGGGACGGGTTGGTATCGCGGTAACCGCTTCGAGGTCGAGGCGCGGGAGGCTGCTGAGCGGTTGGCCTAGCGGGCGGCTCAGCGGTGCCCTTCGAGGCAGGTACAACCGGCCGGTCCGACCACCGCCGCGTGCGGCGTGCCTGGCGGCAGGACGAATCCGTCACCCGGCTGGAGCTCGACTGGCACCGCATCAGGCCCGACCAGGAACGTGATCGAGCCGGCGGCGCAGACGAGCAGCTTGGTGTAGGAGTGCTCGTGGACGCCGTAGCGGTCCCCAGGCCCGTTCGACCAGGCGCGGGGCTCCACCCCGGCATCCCTCAGCCACTGGGCGACGCTGCCCACGGTGGGCGGCTCTGCCCGATCCCAACCGAGGGGCGTCAACGGTGCCGGGAGCGATCTGGCCTTCATCGCGGCACGCCCGCCGTCTCGCCGCTGATGCGCTGTGCGATATAGACGGGGATCACGCTGAGCAGGACGAGCACCAGGGCCACGACGTTGACCACCGGCAATTCGGTCGGGCGCTGTATGGCGGAAAGGATCCAGATGGGGATGGTCTGCGTCCCGGCGCCAGCCGTGAACAGCGTGACGATGACCTCATCAAACGAGAGGGCAAAGGCGAGGAGCGCACCGGACAGAAGCGCCGTCCGCATGCCGGGCATGGTGATCCGTCGGAACGTGATCCAGGTATCAGCACCCAGGTCGGCGGAGGCCTCCTCCGGGGATCGTGGGAGACGGCGCAAGCGAGCAATGACGTTGTTGTAGGCGATGACGATGCAGAACGTGGCGTGGCCGATGATGATCGTCATCAGGCCGAACCTGATCCCAAGGGTCTGGAACGTCGTGCTCAGGGCGATGCCGGTGATGACCCCAGGCAGCGCAATCGGCAGGACCACCAGGAAGTTGATCGAGTCCCGGCCGAAGAAGGCGAAGCGCTGCACCGCCATGGCGGCCAGCGTGCCGAGAACCAGGGCAATCGCCACCGCCGCCAGCGCGGCGAGGATTGAGTTGAGGAATGCCCGCGGGATGGCCGGGTTGGCGAGCGCTTCGCCGAACCAGTGGAGCGTGAAGCCGGGCGGCGGCCAGGCCATGAAGCGGCTCTCGTTGAACGCGAAGATGCCGAGGACGATGAGCGGCAGGTACAGGAACCCGAGGATGAGCCACGTCGCGAGGCGCAGGCCAATCCGGACCCAGGTGGACTCAACCACGGATCGCCGCCATCACAACGACTCGAACGCGCCAAGGCGCCGGGCGAGGACCAGGTAGAGGACCACGATGAGGATCGGCAGCATCGAGTACGCGGCCGCGACCGGGAACTCGCCGAGCGCGGAGTTGTCGAAGATCACATTGCCGATGAACTTCGCGTCGCTGACAAGGTCGGGAACGATGTAGTCGCCCAGGGTCAACGAGAAGGTGAAGATCGACCCCGCCACGAGAGCCGGAAACACGAGCGGCAGGACCACGCGTCGGAATGTCGTACCTGCCCGCCCTCCAAGGTCAGCCGACGCCTCCAGCAGCGAGGTCGGGACGCGCTCCAGCCCGGCGTAGATCGGAAGGATCATGTACGGCAGCCAGAGGTAGGTGAAGACCAGCCACGAGTTCATCAGTTCGTCGGTGCCCGGGCCGTCGATGCCGAACGGGCTCAGCACCCACGAGAGGACGCCATTGCCCTGCAGGATCGTCCGCCAGGCGAAGATCTTGACCAGGTACGACGCCCACAGGGGCATGAGGACCGCGACGACCAGCAACCGTCGCACCCGCGGACTCGCCACACGGGCCATGTAGTACGCAATCGGGAAGGCCAGCAGCGCATCGGTCACGGTGACGAGAGCGGCCATGCCGATGGTGCGGATCGCGATCGTGCGGTACACGTCATTGCCGATGATCTGGACGAACGCACCGAGGGACCAGTCGAATGGGTTGACCCGTCCGGTGAACGGGTCGCTGGTCCAGAACGCGTTCAGCAGCAGGATGGCGAGCGAGCCGAGGTAGACGACGACGAGCCAGAGCAGGGGCAAGGCCAGCAGCAGCCGAAGCTGCGTGCGCGGCCGGGCGTGGAGCCACCTCGCGACTCTCCTGGCACGGCTCGGCGCCGATGCCGAGGCGGTGGCCGGCGGATCGGTGGTCATCGGTCAAACGAGGCTCCCCGGAGAGCGGACTCCCCGGGGAGCTTCAACTTCAGTCCCGGCCGTTGCTCGGCAGCTCAGCCACCCCGCAGGGTGGTCCAGGCCTCGACCCACTGGTCGAATCCAACGCAGGTCGTGTTCTCGTCCTCGTCGGCGCAGTCCTCTCGGGCCGTGCTCCAGTACCAGATGTCCTCCCAGTACGGCTCGTCGGTCGCGTGGGTCAGCTCGCAGTGTCCCTCCGCGATCGTTTCCGCGTACTCGCAGGCCTCCTGGCTGGTCGGCGCTTCACCGAAGTAGACGGTGGCCTGTCCATTGGCCTCGGGCGACATCATGTGGTCCATCCACATGTACATGCAGTTCGGGTTGGCCGCGTCGGAGGCGATCATCCACGTGTCTGACCACCCGGTCGTCCCCTCGGCCGGCTTGATGGCCTGAACCGGAGCGTCCTCGGCGGCCAGGGAATTGACCTGGAACTGCCAGGTCGTGCCGATAGTCACGTCACCCGCGGCGAAGGCCGTGATCTGCTCGGTGAAGGTCGCCCCGGACCAGAACTGCGGTCCATGGCTGAACAGCTCCTCCAGGAGCGCGATGGCCGCATCGAACTGCACCTGGGTCAGCTGGTAGGGGTTGGTGATGCCCAGGTCTTCCTGGGTGGCCATCAGGTGCAGGGCGGCATCGGCGATGAAGTCCTGCGAATCGAAGATGCTGATCTGGCCCTCGTAGTCGCCGGCGTTCTCCCAGATGCCATCCCAGGTCGTCTGGGGGTCGACTTCCTCGGTGTTCCACACCAGGAGGTTCGGTCCGCGGCCGTGCGGCACGCCGTACGGGACGCCGTCCAGCGAGTTGTGCGCCTGCAGCTTCAGGCCCTCGAACACATTGGCATAGTTCGGGAGCAACTCGACGTTCACCGGGGCGACGTCGCCGGCAGCCATCAGCCGGTCGGTCGCGTTGCCCGAGATTGAGCCTCCGTCGTACTCGCCCGCCTGGAGCAGCTGGACCCCTGCCGCAGAGTCGGCCTGGACCTGCGTGTTGACGATACAGCCGGTCTCCTCCTCGAATGG
>DASQFY010000045.1:0-6457 GCA_035632895.1 Candidatus Dormiibacterota bacterium | reverse complement strand
CGTCCCGCAGCTCGTGCTCGCTGGGTCGCCGCGGCAACGCCGCGGCCGGTGGAGACGGTGCGAGCAGGACAAGCCCCAGCACCCGGTTGCGCTCCGCGTAGAGCATGGCGGCCAGGCCTCCGAACCCCCACCCGACGAGGACCGGCGGGCGCCCGAGCTGGCGCACCGCCACACCGATGTCGTTGGCGTAGTCGCGCATCGTCACCTCGCCGAGGTCGGCGACGTCGGAGGTGTAGTGGCCACGCAGGTTCATGGCGTGCGCCTCCCAACCGCGTTCGGCGAAGTAGGCCCCGAAGCTCGCCCACATCCACGATCCGCTCAGGGCGCCGTGGACGAGCAGCAGCGGTGGCTTGCGGCTGCGCCGCTCGGGCTGCTGGGTCTCGACGTAGATCCCCTCCGGCTCGATGTAGACCTCGTCGCGCTTGATCGCCTGCACCACGTGCCGATCAATCCTCCAGCGGGTTGAAGACCATGCCGGTCAGCAGCTTCGGGTAGAAATAGGTCGATTTCTGGGGCATCACATCGCCCGCGCTCGCGACCGCCGCGAGCTGATCGAGCTGGGTGGGACGCACCAGGATGGCGGCCTGGGCCTCGCCATGCGCCACCGCGCGGCGGGCCTCCGCCTCGCTCCTAGTGTAGGCGAGCCAACCGCCAGCGGCGACCCGGCCCTCATCGATCCCCAGTCGATCGCCCAGGATCACCGCGTGCAGAACAGCCAGATCCAAGCGGCGCCACGCCGGGCTGCCTCCTTCGCGCTGCATCAGGCCTTCGATTGCGTCCGCATTCCCCACCAGCAGGTATCCCTCATCGCCTCCGAGGACCATGCCGAAGACCGGTTCCACAGCGTGACGCAGCGCATCCATCCGCGCGGCGAGGTCGGTCGGGGCGGTGGGGATGACCTGCCACAGCGGGCCGGGATCGTGAACCAGTTCGCGCAGCGCCTCCGTGTCGGTCTGCAGGATCAGCCGATGGGTGGGCAGGATCTCGAGCTCCTCGCGCTCCGCATTGACAAGCACGGCCATGATCCAGTCGGCCGGCAGGGCGCCGTGAGGCGCATCGGTCCAGCGCGAGTCGGATCGAACCTCTGCCTGGTAGGTGAGGGCAGTCTCATAGCGATGGTGCCCGTCGGCCAGGAAGAGGCGCTGGCGGGAGAGGTATTCCAGCATGCGGTCGTCGGGCTCAGCGGCGGCAACCGCATGGAGGATGGCGTCCCCGTCACGGGCGGGCCGTTCGTCGCTCCATCCCCGGCCCATGACGTCGCCGTACCCCTCGGAGCGGTCGAAGTAGATGGCCAGGATTGGCGACACCTGTGTCCTGGTGGCCCGCAGATGGGCGAGGCGGTCGGCCTTCGGTCCCGGCAGCGTGTGCTCGTGCGCGCGTACCTCGCCGCCCAGCGGCTCCAGCAGGACTCGCACCAGCAACCCGTGCACACTCAGCTCGTCGGTCGTCCGCGATGTGCCGTGCGCATATTGGTAGACCGATGGCTCGCCGCGCAGCTCGAGCGTGCCGTCTGCGCGCCACGCGGCCAGCGTCGCTGCGGCGGCGGTGTGCGGGTCGGAATCGGCGGGAAGCTCCAGGCGGACGGCGTTGCGCTCGTGCCGGGCCAGCAGCTCGACCTGCTGGGCCGAGGTGATGACGTCGTACGGCGGGCAGACGAGGTCGCTCAGGTCGGGGTATCGGTCCAGCGCGTAGCCGAGCCCGCGGAACGGGCGCACCAGGGGCATGCGCCGAGTCTAGCCGCGGCCGGGCGCAGTCAGCCACGGCGGATGACGAATGGCGGCGGCTCGTCGTCTCCGGGCGGCTGGCTGCGGGTGACCGCGCGTCGGGGGAGCTGGATCCGGATGAGGGTGCCGCGACCCGCCTCTCGGTTCGGCTCGGCGCGGATCTCGCCACCGTGCGCCTCGACGATGGCACGCGTGATGTAGAGGCCCAGTCCAAGGCCGCCGAAATGACGGCCGCTGGTGTCGCCCTCGGCCTGGAAGAATCGCTCGAAGACGTGGTCTGCCTGCTCGGCCGGGATGCCGACACCGGAGTCGGCGATCGTCAGCTCGACCCCATTGCGGTGCGACCTGGCGCGCATGACCAGCGGCCCGCCCTTGGGAGAGTACTTGACCGCATTGTCGAGCAGGTTGGTGAGCACCTGGCCGATCCGGTCACGGTCGGCCTCGATCGGCAGCGAGCCCGGGAGCTCGACCGTTACCTGGCGCTCGGGGTGCTCGCGCTCGGTGCGTGCCGCCGCCTCGCGGACCTCCTCGGCCAGGTCGAGCGGCTCCGGCTCGATGCTGACCCCACCGCGGCGGTCGATGCGGCTGACGTCCAGCAGGTCGTCGACGAGCCGACGCATGCGCGCCACCTGGCTGCGGATCACACGCAGCTGTGACATCGCCTTCGTCCCAGCCGCCGAATCGCGCATTCGCGCCTCGAGCAGCTGCGAGTAGCCCTGGATGCTGGTCAGTGGAGTCCGCAGCTCGTGGCTGACGATCGAGAGGAAGTCGTCCTTGATGCGCTGGGCCTGCTGCTCGCGTGCGACCTGCAGCTGAAGGTCAGCCCATAGTGCGGCGTTCTCGAGCGCCGGCCCGGCCCGCTCGGCAATGGCGGCGGCCAACCGGGCATCCCGTTCGCCAAGCAGTCGGCCAAGCGTGCTCGCTGAAGCGAGTACGCCTCGTACGGCGCCACGCGAGACGATCGGCACCGCCAGGATCGACCGCAGCTGCAGGGCGGCCACGCCATCGGGATCGCCAGGATGCGATGGTGGCGGCAGATCGCCCCCGGCGACGACCGGCGTCGCTGTCGCCGCCGCCGCTCCGGCGATCCCCTCGCCGATGCGCAGGTGGCGGGCGCTGAGATGCGTCTGCAGCCGCTCGACGAGCTCACCCGACCGGCCATCGACGCCGGCCATCACCAGCCGCGAGTCCGAGCCGTCGTCGCCCGCTTCGGCGACGAGCAGCCATGTCACGTCGCCGAGCAACGGCGCGGCCGCATGCACGATCGCGTCGACGGTGGCCTGCCGATCGAGCGAGCTCCCGAAGGCACGGGCCATCTGGCTCAGCAGCTCGGTCTCGCGCGCGCGGGCGCGCTCGCGTTCGTCCTCCTCCAGCCGCTGCAGGAGCCGAGCGTTCTCGGCGGCACGGGCGATCACCACGCGCGCGAACAGCCCGGCGGCCAGCCCGATCCCGATCAGGTAGCCGAGGCGGATCGGCAGCAGGTCGCGCACGGTCGCGCCTTCGGAGGTTGCGAGCAGCACCACCGACGCGTACATGAACGACACGACCAGCGAGGCCCAGACCGAGGCGCCGAGCCCGAAGCGCAGCGCCACCCCCAGCACCACCGGCCAGTAGAAGAGATACGCATCCAGCGCATCCGGCTCGACGTAGATGACGAGCGTGACGACCACCATGTCGAGCGCCGTCGCCACGATCCCGACCTCACGCGCCGGGAAGTGGCCGACCAGGAGCAGGATGGCGGTGGTGTAGATCGCGACCGCGACCGCGAGGCCCAGCAGCCACGGGAATGAGCTGAGCTGGTCGCGGAAGAGGACCACAGCCACGACCGAGGCCGCCACGATCGCCAGGCGTGCCACGGCCAGCTGCCGCTCCTGGGCGCGCATCTGGCGTTCCAGGTGGATCTCGAGATCGGGGAGTCGTGCTCCCGTCGGTTCCATCGGCAGCGCGATCCTCACCGAGGCTGGGTGGGCGGGCCCGACTATAGCATCGGCTTCCGGGACGGCCCTACACTGGCCGCCGACACGCTGCAACCGTGCGGGGGTCGCTTGCGTCTACGGTAGGCAACCGCCCGCTCCGCCATGCCACGAGAGGGGAGATGACGCACCGATCCCGAGCCGTCCCGCGCACCGCCGCCGCGATCGTCCTGGTGGCGATCCTGCTTGCCGCGCTCGCAGGCAGCGCCACTGCGGCGGACGCGATCGCGATCCAGGCACGCGCCCTGGTCGGCGGAAGGTTCGAGGCGGGTGGCTGGGCCGCTCTGGCCGTCAGCCTGGCCAACGATGGTCCGCCGATCACCGGCTACCTGGCCGCCGACAGCGAGGACGGGACCGTTCGGCACCTGGTCGAGCTCCCGGCCGGATCGCGCAAGCAGGTCACGTTCTACGTACGGCCCGCCTCCTTCGCACGCACCGTCGCGGTACGCTTCGAGGCATCCGACGGAGCGCCGCTGGCCACCACCGAGGTGGAGGTGCGCGTCCTGGAGCGCACCACCGGGCACGTGGCACTGGTTGGCGACGGCGGTGGCAACCTTCGCCCGCAGCTGATCGCACGCTCGCCAGGGCTACCCGATCCAATCCCCATGACGGCGGCCGACCTACCCGATCGGCCCGAGCCGTTGCGCGGCATCGAGACGCTCATCTGGGCCGCCGAATCGACCGGCCTGACCGAGGCGCAGCGACGGAGCCTGGAGCGGTGGGTCGCGGCCGGGGGTCAGCTGGTGGTGCTGGGCGGGCCGGACTGGCAGGTGCGCGCCGCCGCCTTCGCAGATCTGCTGCCGGTGGAGGCCCTGACCGCGATCGACGACGCGTCGCTCAGCCCGCTTGCCGATTGGATCGGCGCCACGCCGCCCGACGGTGCGGCCACCCTCACCGTCTCGGTCGGCGCCCTGCGCGATGGCGCGGTCTCGCTCGCGAGCTCGAACGACGGGGAGCTCTTCGCAGCCATCGGTCGCGGGGCGGGCCGTGTCGCCTGGCTTGGGGTGGATCTGGCCACCGAGCCGTTCCGCGGCTGGCCCGGCGCGGCAGTGCTCTGGAGCCGTCTCGTGCCGGACGATCGGCTGGCGGCCCAGTTCGGCGGGCCTGGGTTGCTCGAGGAAGAAGTCACCAACTTCATGACCCAGGCGCTCTCCAACCTGCCCTCCCTCGAGGTGCCGCCGGCGGAGCTGCTGCTGGCCGTCATCGTGGGCTACATCCTGCTCATCGGCCCGGTCAGCTATGTCGTCCTCCGCCGCCTCGACCGCCGCGAGCTGGCCTGGATCACCGCGCCCCTGCTTGTCCTCGTCTTCTCGGCCGGGTCGTATGGCATCGGGGCCTCGATGAAAGGCAGCGAGATCATCGTCAACGAGATCGCCGTCATCCGTTCCACGACCGGCGGCACGGCCGCATCGGTCTCGACCTTCGCCGGCATCTTCTCGCCGAGCCGGAACACGTACGACCTCACGGTGCAGGGTGATGCCCTCTTCTCGGCCTTGCGCAACACCGGCTTCGATGGCACCACCCCCGCCGCGTCCCTGACCTACGCCACCGAACAGGGGGACCCGTCGCACCTGCGCGGCCTCGCGGTCAGCGTCTTTGGCCTGCAGGCGGTGCGCGCGGAGACGGTCGTCCCCTACACGCCAGCTCTCCACGTTGATTGGTCGTTCACCATCGGCAGCATCGAGGGCACCGTCACGAACGACGGGTCGGTCAGCATGGAGGACGTCGCCGTCATCAGCCAGGGCGGCGGAGTGCTGGTTGGCACCCTTGCGCCGGGAGCCAGCAGTACGTTCACGCTCCCCGTGCGGAACCTGAATGGCTCCTCGGCCTCCGACATGGTCTACGGCGTTGCCAGTTTCAACCCGACTTCCAGCGCTGCGCAGCGCCAGATCCAGGTCCGCCGCCAGGTGATCGACTCGCTGGTTGGCTGCGGCGGCGGCATGCCGGGCAAGTTCGGCGAGGCCGGAGGCGGCATCGACCGCGGGCCGTTCATCATCGGCTGGCAGACCGATACCTCCCTCATGCCGGTGGAGGTCGACGGCCACGAGGTGCAGCGCTACGCCCAGGCGGTGGAGGTCCTCTCCGGCCGCCCACGGCTCGGTCCCGGCGCCGTCTCGCTCGAGCCGATCCAGATGGCGACCAAGATCGTCTCGATCGCCGGCGAGGCGAGCGAGAGCGAGCCCGGGTATGTGACTCTGGGCGATGGGGAGGTCGTATTCCAGCTCAGCTTGCCCCTCGAGGCGAACGGACTGGCGCCCTCCAAGGTGACCCTCATCGCCACCAACGACCCGAGCTCGATCTTCTTCAACCAGGCCAACGTGGAGTCAGGGATACCGAGCGGCTTCCGGATGTCCGTATTCGACGTGCTGGCGCAGGACTGGGTCGACGTCGGCGATCTGTCGAAAGCCAGCCGCTTCGAAATCGGCGATCCGGCCAGCGTCATGGACTCGGGCGGGCGCATCCGGGTGCGCATCAGCGGCTCAGAGGTCCCCGCTGACTTCGGCCAGGTGCCCGTCTACGCCGGCGCCGCGGTGGAAGGGGTGATCTGACCGATGGCCCCCGTGATCGAGACTCGTGGCCTGGTGAAGCGCTACGACGGCGAGCTGGCGGTTGCCGGGATCGACCTTGTGGTGGAGGCCGGCGAGATCTATGGGCTGGTGGGACCCAACGGCGCGGGCAAGACCACGACCATGCGCATCCTGGCCACGCTCCTGGCCCCGAGCGCCGGCGAGGCGCGCGTCTGCGGGATTGACGTCACCG
>DASQFY010000044.1:0-6179 GCA_035632895.1 Candidatus Dormiibacterota bacterium | reverse complement strand
GGCGCGCGACTGATCATGGTCGACGGCAACTTCGACGAAGCGCTCACAGCCGTCCGGCGTCTCGATGAGGAGGGCGTGGCGGCGGTCGTCAACTCGATCAACCCGGATCGGATCGCTGGGCAGGAGACCGGGGCATACGAGATTGTCGACGCCTTGGGCGAGTCACCGGAGGCCGTGGCGCTCCCGGTCGGGAACGCCGGGAACATCACTGCCTACTGGGCAGGCTTCGTCCGCTACGCCGAGGCGGGCATCACGCCCTCCGGCCGACGCCCGCGCATGCTCGGCTTCCAGGCCGATGGCGCCGCGCCGATCGTGCGCGGCGCCCCCGTGGAGGCACCCGAGACGGTGGCGACCGCGATCCGCATCGGCAACCCGGCGTCCTGGGCGGGCGCGGAGGCGGCACGCGACGAGTCCGGCGGCGCGATCGAGGCCGTCTCGGACGATGAGATCCTGAAGATGCAGCTGGCCGTGGCGCGCATGGAGGGGATCTTCTGCGAGCCTGCGTCGGCGGCCGGAGTCGCCGGTGTGGCGCGGCTTGCCCGGGAGGAGCGGCTGCATCGGTCCGAAGGGGTGGTCTGCATCCTGACCGGCCACGGGCTCAAGGACCCCGATGTCGTGACCGGCGAGGAGGGCAGTCTGACACCAGTCGCCGCCGACCTGGGCTCCATCCGGGAAGCGATGCGGCTCTAGGGCGGTCAGCTCGCGGATGCCGGCCCGCGGCCGTATCGGGCCATGATCGCCAGCACGCGGTCGTGCGGCAGGGCGTGGAAGGTGATCCCATCGCGGCCGGTCATCGTCTCGGCGGCCAGCAGCGCGTTGACGATCGCCTCCTCGGTCGCCTCGATGGTGGCCCAGAACAGGTCCGAGATGTGATCGTCATTCAGCATCGCCAGCCGGTGGCGGAGTGGGGCCGCGGCGTCATCCTCGTTTTTCAGGTCTCGGTTACCGGTCGCGAAGCACAAGAACAGGTCGCCGCTGTCATGCTCGCCGCCACCGCCCGCGCGAGCCACACCCAGGCCGGCACGCTGCGCCAGGCGACGGCACTGATGGGGCAGGAGCGGCGCGTCGGTCGCGACGACCACGATGATGGACCCCGCACCGGGGAGCGCCATTTCCGGCCCGGGGATCTCGGTGCGCGGGATCTCCCGGCCGACGGGCACCCCGTCGATTGCCAGCCGGTCGCGGCGTCCGTGATTGGCCTGCACAAGGACACCGACGGTGTGACTTACTTCCTCGGCCACCACCATCCGCGAGGCAGTACCGATGCCAGCCTTGAAGCCGTACGCCTTCGTGCCGGTCCCCGCCCCTACGTTACCCTCGGCGACCGGACCGTCCGAGGCCGTCGCCAGGGCGGCGAATACGTGCTCCGCCCGGACGTGCTGCCCGTCGATGTCGTTGAGATAGCCGTCCCAGGTCTCGCCGACCACGGGCAGCCACCAGCGAGGCCCATCCCCAGCACCGGCGGGCACGCTGGCGGCAACAAGCGCGTCCCTGACCACGCCGACGCTGTGCGTGTTGGTCAGCCCGATGGGGGTGGTGAGCATCCCCGACTCGCGCACCCACTCCAGGCCGGTCATTTCGCCGTTGCCGTTGAGCGTGTGACAGCCGGCGAACAGCGGCTCGCGCCCGATGTCGCCCTCGTGCGGGAGGATCACCGTGACGCCGGTCCGCACCGGCCCGCTTCCGACCACCAACGGACCGTCGCCCTCGATCAGCGTGGTGTGGCCAACTCGCACGCCCGGCACGTCGGTGATGGCGTTCAGCGCTCCCGGCGCCAGCTCGCCGATGACGATTCCCAGCTCGCGCGCCCGCATGGCGCCGATCATCGCACGAGCGCTGCTACCCTCGGCGCCGATGACCGATCCAGACGGACGAACCCGATGCCCCTGGGGCCTCGGGGATCCGCTCTACCTCGCCTACCACGACGATGAGTGGGGCGTCCCGCTCCGCGACGCTCGGCGGCTCTTCGAGCTGCTCAACCTGGAGGGCGCCCAGGCGGGCCTGGCCTGGATCACGATCCTGCGCAAGCGCGAAGGCTATCGGCGCGCGTTCGACGGCTGGGACCCGGAGCGCATCGCCGCCTACGGGCCGAGGGACGAGGGCCGGCTGCTGGCCGACCCGGGCATCGTTCGCAATCGGGCCAAGGTGCGCGCCACGATCGGCAACGCGGCCGCCTACCTGCGCCTGGCCGAAGAGCTTGGCTCGTTCGACGCCTACCTGTGGTCCTTCGTCGACGGCCGACCGATCCAGAACCGACACGGCTCGCTTGACGAGATCCCGGCCGAGACCGATCTCTCACGCGCGCTGTCGCGCGACCTCCGGCGGCGCGGCTTTACCTTCGTGGGGCCGACGATCACCTATGCCTTCATGCAGTCCGCAGGGCTCGTGAACGACCACCTGGTGAGCTGCTTTCGCCACACCGAGGTGGCCCCGGTCGGCTGATTCCTATACTCGCGCCATGCCCCCGATCGCGTCGGTCGACGTCCCGGCCAGCTCCGCCAACCTGGGGAGTGGCTTCGATTGCTTTGCCGTCGCCTTGAGCCTCAAGCTGCGCGCCGAGCTGTTTCAGGGTGATGAGGCCGGAATCCTGCTCAATGCCCACGGTGAGGGGATCCCCAACGTCAACGACGACCCCGATTCCAACCTGGTGATCCGAGCCTTTCGCGAGGGGATGCGGGCCGCGCATGGCGCCCGGGAGGGAAGCGGCGCCTGGCGGATCGAAGTGAGCAGCATGATCCCGGCTGCCCGCGGCCTCGGCAGCTCTGCCTCCGCGATCGTGGGCGGACTGCTGCTGGGGGCCAGCGTGGGCCGCAACGCCCCCTCGCCCGATGAGCTGCTGGGGTTGGCGACCGGATTGGAGGGTCATCCCGACAACGTCGCGGCCGCGCTGTACGGTGGCTTCACGCTGGCGGTGGCAGACACGGACGACGCTGTGACGCTGCGCCGCTTCCGGGTGCCTGACGGTTGGATCCCGGTCGTGTTCGTGGCGAATGCCGAGAGCCGGACCGAGCAGATGCGCGCCGTGCTGCCTGAGGTGGTTCCGCATCACGGCGCAGCGCTGCAGGCGGGCCGCAGCGCCCTCCTGGCGACCGCGATCATGACCGGCGACGCCACGCTCCTGCGCATGGCAATGGCGGATGAGCTCCACCAGCCCTATCGACTGCCGTTGCTGGAGGGCGCCGCTGATCTCATCGGTCTGGCCTACGACCATGGCGCCGCCGGTGCTGCGCTCTCCGGCGCCGGTCCCAGCGTGCTCGCCATCTGCGCCTCCCCCATCTCCGCCCATTCGGTCGAGAAGGCGTGGAACCTGGCCGGGGTGCCGGGCATGGCCACGCGCCTGCGGTTCGATGCGGTCGGGGCCCGACTCCAGCACGCGAGCGACAGATGAGCCTGGTTACGCTCACCGGGATCGCCAAGAGCCACGGCGCCCAACACCTGTTCGACGGCGTGGACGTCCAGATCGTGGCCGGTCGCCGGATCGCGATCATCGGACCCAATGGCGCCGGCAAGACAACCCTGCTCGAGATCATGACCGGCGAGCAGGAGGCGGACACCGGGAAGGTCACCCGCGGCCGGGATGTCGTCATCGGCTACCTGCGCCAGGAGGTGGCCGAGTCGCGCGGCCGCACCGCGCTGGCCGAGGTGCTCGCCGGGGCGGGGGCGGTCAGCGGGATCGAGCGCCGGCTGCGGCACATCGAGGCGGAGCTCGCCGAGGCAACCGCGGAGGACGAGCTCGCGGAGCTGATGGACGAGTATGGCCGGCTCCAGCATCGGTTCGAGGCGCTGGGTGGCTGGTCGCTGGAGGCTGAGGCGCGCCGGATCATGGCCGGCCTCGGCTTCGCCGATGCCGATATGGAGCGTGACACCGGTGAGTTCTCCGGCGGCTGGATGATGCGGGTCGCGCTCGCCCGGCTCCTCCTCCAGAACCCGGACCTGTTGCTTCTCGACGAGCCGACCAACCACCTTGACCTTGCCTCGGTCGAGTGGCTCCAGACTTTCCTGGCCGAGTACGCGGGAGCGGTGGTGCTCGTGTCGCACGACCGTGACTTCATCAACGCCATCGTCAACCGCGTCGGCGAGCTGAGCCGCGGCACGCTGACCGAGTACGTCGGCGACTTTGCTGACTTCGTCGAGCAGCGCGACGAGCGGCTGGCCCAGCTGGAGATGGCCGCCAAGGCGCAGGGCCGCAAGATCGCGCAGGTCGAGCGCTTCATCGAACGCTTCCGCTACAAGGAGAGCAAGGCCCGCCAGGTGCAGAGCCGCATCAAGCAGCTGGCCCGCATCGACCGCGTGGTGGTCCCCACGGTGCGCACCAAGAGCGTGAAGTTCCGATTCCCACAGCCGCCGCGTTCCGGCCGGACCGTCATCACGCTGGAGGGGATCGTGAAGCGTTACGGGCAGCACACCGTCTACGACGGCCTCGACATGGTGCTGGAGCGCGGCCAGAAGGTCGCGCTGATCGGCCCCAACGGCGCCGGCAAGAGCACCCTGCTCAAGATTCTGGCCGGGGCGCTGGCCCCTGACGGCGGGCGCCGCGAGCTGGGCAGCAACGTGCGCGTCGCGTACTTCGCGCAGCACCAGATCGAGGCGTTGAACCCGGCGAACACCGTCTTCGAGGAGCTCAGCGGGGCAGCCGCTCGCATGACGACCGCCGACATGCGCCGCCTGCTCGGCGCGTTCCTTTTCTCCGGCGACGCGATCGAGAAGCGGGTTGGCGTGCTGTCCGGCGGGGAGCAGACCCGCCTGGCGCTCGCCAAGCTGATGGCCGATCCGGCCAACCTGCTCTGCCTCGACGAGCCGACGAACCATCTCGACATCGCGTCGCGCGACGTGCTTGAGGACGCGCTGAATGCGTTTCCGGGGACCATCGTGCTGATCACCCACGACCGATACCTCATCCGATCGGTGGCCAACACGATCGGCGAGGTGAACGGCGGCACGGCAACGCTCTACGCCGGCGACTTCGAGTATTACGCCGCCAAGCGTGGCCTGGACATCGAGACGCGCGGCGCAGTGGAAGGGCTTGCCACGCCGCGCGGAATCGAGGCCGCTCCATCCCGGCTGCGTGAGTCGGCCCAGGAGGTGGCCGCTCGCAAACGCGCCGAGGCCGAGGAGCGGAACCGACGCTACCGACGAACTCGCGACCTGCGCGCCGCCGTGGAGCGGGCCGACGCAGAATCACGCGCAGCCGAGGCGGAGCTTTCCGAGATGGGCGCGCGGCTGGCGGACCCGGCGATCTACGCCGACGGCGGCGCCGCCCGGGAGCTGATCGAGCGCTACAACGCCGCAACCGACCGTTCGGCCGAGCTCGCTGCGGAGGTCGTGCGCCTCGCCGCCGAGCTGGAGGCGGCGGAGGCAGAGGAGTCACCCATCGGGTCGCGGCGGTGAGCCGGGCGCCGTCGGAAACCGCCGCCGGACGCGGCTCGACGAGCCTGCTCGGCGCCGGGTTCGTGCTGCTGGCCGCAGCCTGCTTCGGCACGCTGGGACCGATCGCGCACGCAGCCGACGAGGCCGGCGTCTCCAGCCTGGCCCTGGTCACATGGCGCGCCGGGTTGGGCGCCGCCTGCATGCTACTCGTCATCGCGCTGCGGACCGCCGCCGGACAGCGTCCCGTGCGCCCCCTCCGCGACCTGCCGACCCGCGACCGCTGGTTCGTGGCCGGCGGGGCGGTGGCCAACACCGCGCTCAACCTGGCGATGTTCATCGCCTTCCTGCGCATCAGCATCGCGCTGGCAGAGCTCGTGTTCTACGTGTATCCAGCCTTTGTGGCACTCGCCAGCACGCTCTGGTTTGGCGACCGGCTGGACCGCCTGCGCTGGGCGGCGCTGGGCCTGTCGCTGATCGGCCTGGCGCTCGTCCTGGCGGGCGCCGGCCAGATCGGAGGCCTCGACCCGTTGGGGATCGGGCTCGCTTTCGGGGCCGGCCTGGCGCAGGCCTTCTACGTGCTGGCAGCCCGTCACGGCTTTGCGGCGGTGCCGGTCGTCCAGGCGGCTGCTTTGACGATGGGTGGGGCCGCCGCGATCTACGTGCTAATCGCCCTGCTGATAGGCCAGCTGGGGGTCATCGCCGAGCCCTTGATGAGCGGAGCGGCATTCTGGCCGGTGCTGATGGCCGGCGTGGTGGGCGCCGGAATCGCCACCTTCTGCTTCATCACCGGAATTCGGCTGCTCGGCCCTCCA
>DASQFY010000043.1:0-3437 GCA_035632895.1 Candidatus Dormiibacterota bacterium | reverse complement strand
AATGATTTCGCTGCTGACGTGAATCTGTGGTGTCACTAAGTGGTCTCGCTCGTAAGTTCGTCTGGGGTCAGGCTGCACGGGGTTCGGCTGGGTCGTGATGTTGGTTGTGGTTGTGGTTGTCGAGTCTGGTCAGGAGTTCGGTCAGGTCTGTGGTGGTGAACTTCCATTTGAAGGGACGGGCAGTCTGGTTGTAGCGCGTCGTGAAGTCGGATAGGCGGTCGGCTACGTCGTCGAGGTCGGTGAAGTCGTTGGGCGAGAGCAATTTCCGTTGAACGATCGAGAAGAAGATCTCGATCTGGTTCAGCCAGGACGCGTGGACCGGGGTGTGCACCATGACTGCGTTGGGGAATTGGTCGGCGAGCCGGTCGATCGCCTTGCGTCCACGGTGGGAGGAGCCGTTGTCGACGACCCAGAACACCCGGTCGGCGGACTTGTAGGGCTCCCGGGTCATGACCTGGGTCACGAGGTTGGTGAACTCGACGATGCCGGTGGTGTCCTCGCAGCGGCCGTAGACCTTCGCGTGGTGAACGTCGTAGGCGGCCAGGTAGGCCACCGCGCCGTGGCGGTGGTAGTCGTGGTTGACCCGAATCATCCGGGCCTTGCCGGGCGGAAGGGTCGGATGGCAGCGGCAGCGGGCCTGGATGGAGGTCTTCTCATCGGCCGAGATCACGTAGTCGTTGCGGCCCAACGGTTCCCCGTCCCACACGCGGGCGTACAGGTCGAGCACCCGCTGGGCTTTGGCGGCGAAGTCGGGATCGGAGATGAAGATCCACGACTGGTACTGCCACGGTTTGAGAGCGTCCTCGGACAGCCAGCGGCGTATCGTCGCCGGCGAGATCGACTCGCAGATTCCGTCGGCGATGATCTGCTGGGCCAGCTCCGGGCACGACCAGCGCGACAACGCTAGCCCGCAGTCCTTGGGTGGCGTGCAGGCCACCGCCTTGACCCGGGCGACCTGCACGGGGCTGAACACCGGTGGGCGACCAGACCGTTTCGCATCGGCCAACGACGCCAGACCCGGCGCTGCACACCAGCGGCGGCGCCACTTGCGCACGGTGTCCTCGCACACCAGCCTCGTTGCCGCGATCTGCGCGTTCGATTCGCCGTCGGCGGCCGCCAGCACGATCGCGGCCCGCAGCGCGAGGCGTTGTTCGGTGCGCCCGGCGCGCACCGAACGGGCCAGGTCGCGGCGCTGCGAACCGCTCAATACGATTCTGTCGATACTGGTCGGCGACATCGAGGTGCTCCACGGTGAGATTCCCATTGGCCACTTCAGCCTCATCCATCACACGCCCGCTGGTGGTCGACGACACGCCCATGGGGCACGATCACCACCATGGCCGCACCACCCGCATCGACCAAGACATCGCTGCAACAGCGGCTATCCGCGCGTGCCCGCCAACGGTGGCCGCAGCTGGCCGGCATCGACGTGCGGTTCCGCGGCGCGTTCGCCTACGTCACCGGACATCTAGCCGACGGCGACACCATGCCGCTGATGCGATTGCGCTACGGCGGATCCGCCGCCCGCTGGGGCTTCGCGATCTATCTCGCCAGCAAGGACGGCTACCAGGATTCGGTCCTGCTCACCGGCGATCTGGCCGGCGCACCCGAGGACGCCCTCGACACCGCCTGCGGCCTCTACCTCGGCGACCCAACCGCATGGACCTGAACCCCGACGAACTTACGAGCGAGACCACTTAGGGCGCGCCGATAAATAAACCGTAGATTAGCGTTTCGGCTGTCATGCTTGTGGTATGAGCGTGTCAGAGGATGCCGGGACGGCGTTGGCGGCGAAATTCGCTGCGCTGCTGCCGCATCTGGATGAGCGTCAGCGGCGGTTGGCGGTAGCGGCGGAGGCCAGGTCGTGGGGGCATGGCGGAATCCGGTTGGCCGCCCGGGCGGCCGGGATGCGTGAGGCGACGGTGTCGCTGGGGGTGACCGAGTTGGAGTCCGGGCAGGCTCCGCTGGGCCGGGTCCGTCGCCCCGGTGGGGGCCGTAAACGATTGTCCGACAACGACCCCGGCTTGGTTCCGGCGTTGATGGCATTGGTCGAGCCCGACGAGCGGGGTGATCCGATGTCGCCGCTGCGGTGGACAACGCGGTCGACTCGCAACCTTGCCGCGGAGTTGACCACCCGGGGCCACAAGGTCGGGCCGGATGTGGTCGCGGACCTGCTGCGCGAGCAGGGTTTCAGCTTGCAGGGCAACGTCAAAACGTTGGAGGGCACCCAGAGCCCCGACCGCGACGATCAGTTCAACTACCTCAACGAGCAGGTCAAAACCCATCAGGCGGACAACCAGCCGGTGGTCAGCGTGGACACCAAGAAGAAGGAACTGGTTGGACAGTACAAAAACGGCGGCCGGGACTGGCGACCCAAAGGTGAGCCGGTGCAGGTCGAGGGCCACGACTTCCCCGGTGTACTGGGCAAGGTAGCGCCCTATGGAATCTACGACCTGGCCGCGAACACCGGGTGGGTCAACGTCGGCACCGACCACGACACCGCCGCGTTCGCCGTGGAATCATTGCGCCGCTGGTGGAACAGTGTCGGTGTCCTCGGCTACCCCGACGCGAACCGGCTGCTGGTCACCGCGGACTCCGGGGGCTCCAACAGTTGCCGCACCAGGGCCTGGAAGACCGAACTCGCCGCGCTGGCACTCGAAACGGGCCTGAGGATCACCGTCTGCCATTTCCCGCCCGGCACCTCCAAATGGAACGCCATCGAGCACCGACTGTTTTCCCACATCTCCATGAACTGGCGCGGTAAGCCACTGACCAGCCACGAGGTCATCGTCAACACGATCGCCGCGACCACTACCGGTTCCGGGCTGCGCGTGCACGCCGAACTCGACACCAACACCTACCCGACCGGCGTCATCATCAGCGACACCCAACTCGCGGGCCTGCCGATTACCCGCCACGACTGGCACGGCGACTGGAACTACACCCTGCGCCCCGACCAACCCGACCCCGCCCCAGCCCCGACCGCGCAACCCGAGATCGACCGCGCCTGGCTGACCCATCCCGCGGTAACCGGCCTACAACCGGCCGCGTTCGAGGAGTTGACGACCCAGATCACCGCACTACACGACATACAACGCGAAGCCATCCTGCAACGGCGCCGGGGAGGGCAACGCAAAGCCGCCCCAAACCGCCGGCCCCGCCCGGGCTCACTCACCGTCGCCGAGCGAATCGCGACAACCCTGATCAAGAATCGGTTCGAGCTGCCCACCAAGGACATCGCCGCACTGCTTGATATCGCCGCCTCCAGCGTCGTCAGGATCATCGCAGAAACCCAACCGCTGCTCACACAGCTCGACCACCGGACCCAACCGGCCGCCGCCATCACCACGGCCACCCAATTCAACGCCTACCTCGCCGCCAACGGCGTCGTCCCATAACCGCACATCAACACACCGCCTTATTTATCGGCGAGCCCT
>DASQFY010000042.1:0-8952 GCA_035632895.1 Candidatus Dormiibacterota bacterium | reverse complement strand
ATCGCCCTCGACCCCGCCCGCCTCGTGCAGCTCAGCGAGCTCCTCGGACACCCTCTCCCAGACGCCCTCGATCGCCGGCCAGTCCCAACCCAGCGAGGATGCCCGCTCCTGGATCTCGCGGCTGGCTGCGAGGGCCGGCAGGGCGCGGGCGATGCCGGTGAAGGCCGAGGGCGGCCGACCCGCATCGGACCGCTCGGCCGCCTTGATCGCCTCCCAGTTGCGCAGCACCTCCTCGGCCCCGCTCACCTCCACGTCGGCAAACACATGTGGATGCCGGCGCACGATCTTGGCGCCCAGCCGACGATAGACATCGGTCAGGTCAAAGGTGCCCTCTTCGGCGGCCAGCTGCGCGTGCAGGATGACCTGCAGGAAGAGGTCGCCCAGCTCCTCGGCCAGGTCGGAGGCGGCGCCCCGGTCGATGGCGTCGACCATCTCGTACGCCTCCTCGAGCACGAACGGGCGCAGGCTGGCATGCGTCTGCCGTCGGTCCCACGGGCAGCCATCGGCGGCACGCAGGCGCGCCGAGATGGCCGCCATGCCGTGCGGGGATGCCAGGTTGTCGAGAGCGGGTAGGGCCGGGACGAGCCAGTCGCCACCGGCCAGATCCGCGTCGCCAAGCCCATCAAGCGGGCGCGGCTCACCGTCGGGAAGCGGCCGCACCGGGTGATCGTGCGGGTAGAGAGCCAGCAGCACGTCGCGCGCGGTCGAACGCGCATGCCGACCGGGCAGGACCGATGGCGACGCGTTCGCGTCGCTTCGGGTCGCGAGGATGACGAGCGGGAGGGCCGGATCGAACGGGATGGAAGCCAGTCGGTCGGCACCGACGACCTGCACCCCGTCGGCCGGATCGATCCCAGCCGCGGCCAGGAGCGCGTCGACGCGGCGGGCGGCGGTCACGCTCCTATGACCTCACCCCACGGTCGTGGCCGGAGCGTGCTCCGGGTCGACCCAGATGCCGGCCCGGTTCTTGAGCTCCTCCAGCCAGCCATCGAAGCCACTGTTCCCGACCTCGGTTCGCTGCCCTTCCGGCACGAAGCGAGCCTCCGAGCTGTCGAGCAGCTTGTAGATGTGGATGCTGCTGCCGCTGATCACGGGCTCCGAGATCGCGCCCGGCTCGGTCAGGTCGAAGATGGCCGTCTCGCGGACTTCATCGAACTGGTAATGAATCACCCACCCCAGCTCGCCGCCCCCGTCGGCGCTGGCGGCGTCCTCGCTCATCAGGCGCGCCACGTTCGCGAAGCTGTCGGGATCCTCGCGCAGGTCGCTCACCAGCCGCTGGGCGAGCTCAACTGCGCTGATGCGGCGGTCGACCAGCTGGATGACGTGGTAGCCGAACTCGGTCCGCACCGACTCGCTCACCTCACCGATCTGCAATGGGGCAACCGCGTCCTTGAACTCCTGCACGAAGCTCGACGTGGCCGCGTCGTACCAACCCAGCGAGCCGCCGCGATCCCGCGAGCCCGGGTCGTCGCTCTGCTTGGCAAGCTCGTCCCAGTCGGCATCCGGCTTCAGCGCCTCGGTGCGGATCGCCTCGGCCTTGGCAAGTGCTGCCGCCCACTGCTCTTCAGTCGCCTCCGCCTGGCTCTCCGCGCCCGGGATCGGCTGCACCAGCACGTGCCGCAGCAGCGACTGCGGGACCGGGACGCCCTGGTCGTTGGCAAGGAGGATCTGCGCCACCTCGCGCTGCGGCTGGTAGCGGCTCACCACCGTGTTCGCGAAATAGTCACCGAACGCCGTCCGCAGCAGGTCGCTCCGGACGTAGGCCCGGTACTCAGCGTCGGTGACGCTCCCCTGGGCCAGCAGGTCGTCGAGCAGCTCGTCGCGGCCCGCCTCCTGGCGCTCGTCGACGCGAAGCAGGTACCAGCCCTCATCGTTGCGCAGCGGTCCGACCACCTCCCCCGCCGGGGTATCCCCCGCCGATTCGAAATATGGGCCGAACTGGGGCTCGCTGGCCTCGATCCAGCCAAGCAGGCCGTCGAACTGCTTCGAGGGGTGGTCGCTGCGCTCGGCGGCGAGCGCCCCGAACTCGGCGCCGCCCTCGAGCTCGGCCAGGATCGCATCGGCCTTGGACTCGGCTGCCGCCCAGTCCTCATCGGTTGGCTCGGAGCCGGCCGGTGCGCCTTCGGCCACGCTTGCGACGAGCATGATCAATGACAGCTTCTTGCGCTCCGGCCTCGTACGGCGCTCGTCGATCGCGGTATCGAGCTCAGCGGCGTCGACCGTGATGCCGTACGCGTCGGCGCGCAGGGACAGCAACGTACCGGTGAGCAGCGAGTCGAAGCCCACCGCGTCGACCTGGCCGACGGTGTCGTTGATGGCCTGGATCTGCTGCTGCAGGATCTGATCGCGTGCGCCGCCGAGCTGGCTGTTCAGGTCGAGCGCCGCGGCGGCGAGCTGGGCGTAGATGATGTCCGTACGGCGGCTGAGCTCGGCCTGGCCGATGGGGGTGCCACCGACCAGCGCGACCTGGCGCAGGCTGGCATCGTAGTAGGAGCTCCAGGCCGCCGCGGCGAAGATGCCGATCGCCGTTGCGATCGCCAGGGCGAAGCCGGCGACGATGAGCTGTTGGGTGCGCAGCTCGTCCTGCCAGCGCGGACGGTGCTTGCGGTCGAGGACCGGCCGGTTGCGAAAGGACATGCTCGAGGAACTTCTCCGCAGGGCGGAAGACGGACGAACCGATCTGGGCGAGGCTGAATGCTAGCCGATGCCCCGTCGCCGCGCCAACGGCCCACCGCCCCGATCAGCGTCGCCCGAACGCCTCGGCGATGGCCCTCAGGCGCAAGCGGATGACCAGCAGCAGCGCCTCGCGCACGATCCCGCCGTTCATCTTCGACCTTCCCGCCACTCGCTCGCGGAAGACGATCGGCACCTCGCTGATCCGCGCCCCGCGGCGGTGCGCCCACCAGGTCATCTCAACCTGGAAGCCGTAGCCGCTGGCGTTCGCGTCGCGCAGGCGGATCGCCTCCAGCAGCTCGCGACGCCACGCCTTGAAGCCGCCCGTCAGATCCCGTTGCGGGAGAAGGAGCACTGCCCGGGCGAAGAGCGTGCCGCCGCGGCTGAGCAGCCGCCGGTGCCATGGCCAGCCAACCGTCCCCCCACCGATGATGTAACGCGTCCCCAGGGTGAGGTCGGTGTCGCGCATCAGGGGTGCGATGAGGCGCGGCAGGTCGCGCGGATCGTGACTGAAGTCCGCATCCATCTGCACCACGGCTCGAACATCGGGCCTGTCGAGTGCCCAGCGGAAGCCGTGCCGGTAGGCGGCTCCGAGGCCTTCCTTGGCTGCCCGGTGCAGGACCTGGACCCGGGGCTCGGTGGCGGCCAGGGTATCGGCCAGGTGCCCGGTCCCATCGGGCGAGTTGTCGTCGACGACGAGCACCTGCGCGTCTGGCAGCGCCTCGAGGATGGCGGCCACGATCGGCGCCAGGTTCTCCCGCTCGTTGTAGGTCGGCAGCACGACGCAGACCCCCCGGCCGGCCGCCATGCCGACCTGCGGCGTCTCCACCGGTCAGCGCCCGATGCCGGTGTACGCGACGCCGGCGGCAGTGATCGCCGCTCGATCCAGGACGTTGCGGCCGTCGACCAGCAGCTCCAGGCCGGGGATGGTGCGCATGTCCAGGTGCTGGTAGGCCTCGTGCCCGGCCTGCAGGATCGCGACCCGCACCGGTAGCGGGGCAGCCAGGTCGTACGGCTCGAAGCCGAGCCCACGGAGGTGCTCGGCGTCGAAGTACGGGTCGTGCCCGTAGACCGTTGCGCCGGCCGCGACGAGCTCGTCCCGCAGGCGGAAGGCGGAGCTGAACGCGTCCTCGCGCACGTCGGCGCGGTAGGCCACGCCGAGGACCAGCACCGCCACGCCGGCGAGTGACCCGATGCGCTCGCGCACGAGGTCGACCGTCCAGCGCCCCATCCCCTCGTTGATCTCACGCGCCAGTGGGGGCAGTCGCAGGTCTGGCTCGCCATTGAACAGGAAGTGCGGATAGACCGGGATGCAGTGCCCGCCCACGCCGACGCCCGGCGCGTGAATGTGGCTGTAGGGCTGCGAGTTGGCCGCGTCGATCACCTCGAGCACGTCGATCCCCCGCTTGGCGGCGTAGCGCGCGTACTCATTGGCGAGGGCGATGTTCACGTCCCGGTAGGTCGTCTCCGCCAGCTTCGTCATCTCCGCCGTCTCGGCGTTCGCCACCGCGCGCACCTCGGTCCCGG
The DNA here is from genome assembly GCA_035632895.1 of Candidatus Dormiibacterota bacterium. Lineage (GTDB taxonomy): Bacteria > Chloroflexota > Limnocylindria > QHBO01 > QHBO01 > DASQFY01. The sequence goes on along the minus strand of DASQFY010000042.1, from coordinate 4,752 downwards.
GATCGAGCACGGACCGATACAGCTCGACCGCACGTCGTGCGCTCTCGTCGCTGGTTCCGCCCACGATCTTCGGGTAACGACGCAGGTCCAGGAGGACGCGGCCGACCAGGACGCGTTCGGGGCTGAAGGCCAGGAAGAAGTCACGGTCGAGCGTCAGGCCGCTGCCCGCCGAGAGCATCGGTCCGAACCGATCGCGCGTGGTCCCCACCGGCAGCGTGGTCTCGTAGACGACCAGCGTCCCGGGCTGCAGCCCGAGGCCGATGTCGCGTGTCGCGGCATCGATCGGCCCGAAGTCGACCTCGCGGGCCTCGTCCACGACCACCGGCACGATGACGACCACCGCCTCGGCCGCGCGCACGCCCTCGGCGTCGTCGGTGGTGGCACGCAGACGACCTGCCGCCACCAGCTCCGGCACGCGGTCCCGCAGCGCTGGCTCGTCGTCATGCGGCGATACCCCGCGGTTGATCGCGTCCACGATGGTCGGATCGACGTCGCATCCGATCACCTCGTGGCCACGGCCGGCGTACTGCACTGCCAGCGGGAGCCCGATGTGTCCCAGCCCGACGACCGCGACTCTCACGTCAGCACCTCGCGCAGCGCCGCGCCGCCGACAGCCTGGCCGCTGTTGGCGGCCTCGACCATCGTCCTCGCCAGGAGCAGCGCGATCATCGCCTCGTGCGGGTCGACGGGCGCCGGTCCGCCCGCGCGCACGGCGCGGGCGAATTCCTCGAGCTCGATGACGAGCGGCTCCCGGCGCTCGACGTGGCGCCGCACCATCTCGCCCTCGGCCACCGAATGGTCGGCCGGGTTGGCGTAGAAGACCAGGTCCTGCGCGAGGTAGTCGGCCAGGTACATGCCTCGCTCGCCCGTCACCGACAGCGTGCGGCGCTTGGTGGGCGTCAGCCAGTTGATGTCGAGCACGCCGACCGCACCATCCGCGAACTTCATGATCCCCACGAACAGGTCCTCGTGGTCGGTGTGGATCCGCCGCTCGGTCTCGGCGTAGAGGCGGATCGGGTCCGAGCCGAGCAGGAAGCGCATCACGTCCAGGTCGTGCGGCGCCAGGTCGACCACCACGCCAACGTCGCGGATACGCGCCGGAAAGGGGCCCAGCCGCGTTGCGTGGATCTGGAAGATCCGTCCCAGCTCGCCGGCCGCAAGCCGGCGACGAAGCTCGCGGATGGCCGGGTTGAAGCGCTCGATGTGGCCCACCGTCAGGATCCGCCCGGCATCGACGGCGGCGGCCATCATCTGCTCCGCCTCCTGGCGCGTGGCGGCGATCGGCTTCTCGACCAGGGCGTGCGCGCCGGCAGCCAGCGCCGTCAGCGTGAGCTGCATGTGGAGGGAGGTCGGCGCCACGATGCTGACCAGGTCGAGTGGCTCCGCGGCGAACATCTCGGACGGATCCGCGAAGCCGCGGAGGGCTCGACCGTGCGTCGCGCGCCGCAGCGCTTCAGGATCGGGATCCGCGACGGCGACCAGCTCGACGCCTTCCACTGCATCGTCCCAGACGCGCACGTGGTTGCGGCCCATCGTCCCGAGGCCGACCACGCCGGCGCGCAGCGGGCGCGCCGTGGCATCGGTCACGCGGACACCTCGGCACCGATGGGGCCGAGCTCAGCCGCCACCCCGTTGACGGCGGCGATGACGGCCGACACCTCGTCATCGGTCAACGACGGGTGGACCGGGATGGAGAGCACCTGCTCGGTCAGCCGCTCGGTGACCGGGAAGTGCTGGTCCCCGTAGCCGAGTGCCTGGAACGGCTTCTGGCGATGGACCGGGATCGGGTAGTAGATGGCGGTCCCCACGCCGCGGGCGAGCATCCGTTCGGCAAACTCGTCGCGCCGCGCGACCCGCAGCGTGTACTGGTGGTAGACGTGGGTGATCCCCGGGCGCACGGTCGGCGTGATCACGCCTTCCAGCTCGGCGTCATAGCGCGCGGCGATTGCCCGACGCCTCGCGTTGTTGGCGGCCAGCTTCGTCAGCTGCGCGAGGCCGATGCTGGCGTGGATGTCGGTCATCCGGAAGTTGTAGCCGAGCGTCTCGTGGTGGTAGCGAACCTTCATGCCGTGCTCGCGCATGAGGCGCACCCGGCCGGCCAGCTCAGCGTCCGCGGTGGTCACCATCCCGCCCTCGCCGGTGGTCATGTTCTTGGTCGGATAGAAGCTGAAGCATCCGGCGCCCCAGGTACCGCTCATCCGATCGCCGATCGCGGCGCCATGCGCCTGCGCGGCATCCTCGACCAGCGCCAGGCCATGACGCTCGGCGATGGACGCCAGCGCCGACATGTCCGCGGGCTGGCCGTACAGGCTGACGGGCATGATCGCCCTGGTGCGGGGCGTGACGGCCGCCTCGACCTGAGATGGGTCGATGTTGAATGTCGCCTCCTCGACGTCGACGAAGACCGGGCGTGCACCGGTGAAGATGATGCTGTTGGCGCTGGCGATGAAGGTGAACGGCACCGTGATCACCTCGTCGCCGGCCCCCACTCCGTAGCCGAGCAGGGCAAGGTGAAGGGCGGTGGTGCCCGAGCTGGTGGCCACCGCGTGCGGCGCACCCACAAATGCGGAGAATCGCTCCTCCAGCTCGCGCACGCGAGCGCCCTGTGCCAGGGCGCCGGAGCTGAGCACGCTCCAGACGAGCTCCTTCTCCTCTTCGCCCATCTGCGGGCGCGCGATCGGGATCACGATGCTGCTGCCTCCGTTGGCTCCGGCGCGCGTTCGATGGTGACGCCGCCACCGCGGCGTCCGTGGAGTCGTTCGAGCGCGGCCACGATCCGCTCGGCGGCGTCGCCATCGCCGTACAGATCGGGTCGCGGGCGCGATCGGTCCATGAACGCGGCGTCGTCGAGGGCGGCGCGGAGGCCGGAGGGGTCATCGCCGACGACCCGATTCCAGCCGGCAGCCACGGTCTCGACCCACTCCGTCTCGGTACGCAGCGTGATGCACGGCACGCCCGCCAGGTAGGCCTCCTTCTGAATGCCACCCGAATCGGTGGCGATGGCGATGGCATGTTGTTGCAGGGCCACCATCTCGAGATAGCCGACCGGGTCGATGGCGGTGACGTTGCTCGGCAGCCGCATCCCTGTCCGTGCCAGCGTAGCGGCCGTGCGCGGGTGGATCGGGAAGATCACCGGGTGCTCGACCTCGAGCGCCTCGAGCCAGACGGCCAGGCGCGCAGGATCGTCGACGTTTTCCGGACGGTGGAGGGTGGCGAGGAGATAGCCAGGCCTCCGCTCTGCCGCCGGCGGCGGACGCGGCCCCGCTCGGCTGGCCGCCCATTGGAAGGCGTCGACCATCACGTCACCCACGAGCTCGGCGCGGTCGGTCAGCCCTTCGCGCTCCAGATGCTCCATGGCGGCCGGGGTCGGAGCCAGCAGCAGGTCGGACAGGTGGTCGGCCACGATCCGGTTCCGTTCCTCGGGCATCGCGGCATTGCCCGAGCGGAGGCCTGCCTCGACGTGGGCGATCCACGGCCGCCGGCCATCCGGAAAGGCGACCTTGCAGGCCACCACCGCGGCGGCCAGCGTCGAGTTCGTGTCACCGTAGATCAGCACGCCATCGGGCTCGTGCTCCAGCACGACCGGCTCAAGGTGCTGCAACATGTCGGCTGTCTGCGCGGCGTGGGAGCCGCTGCCGACCTCCAGGTTCACATCCGGCGCCCGCATCTCCAGGTCTCGGAAGAATGAGGCGCTCATCGCGTCGTCGTAGTGCTGGCCGGTATGCACCAGCAGCTCGGTGTGGGTGCTGCGCAGGATCCTGCTGACCGGCGCCGCCTTCACGAACTGCGGGCGGGCGCCGACCACGCTGAGCACCTTCATGGCCCGCGCTCCGGCGGAAAGGGCTCGCCGCAGCGCGAGCAGCTGCCGGAGAAGGCAAGGCCATCCGGGCCATCGGGCAACGCCTGGCCGCAGGGACAGGCGCTCCCGATCCGGCGCGCCGGGTTGCCCACCACGAGCTCGTAGTCGGCGATGTCGCGGGTCACCACCGCAGCCGAGCCGACCATCGCCCAGCGTCCGACTGTCACGCCCGGCAGGATCACGCTGGCAGCGCCGAGCGCGGCGCCGCGGCGAACCAGGATCGGGGTGACCTGCCAGTCGGCATCGGACTTGGGCGAGCCATCACGATTCACCGCTCGCGGCCGCTTGTCGTTCGTGAAGCAGACGTGGGGACCGATGAAGACGCCGTCTTCGACCGTCACGCCGTGGTACAGGCTGCTGTTGTTCTGGATCTTGACGTTGTCACCAACCACAACGCCGATGTCGACGTACACGTTCTTGCCGATGACGCAGCCTGACCCGATGCGCGCGCCCTCGCGCACTTGAGCCTGGTTCCAGATGCTGGTGCCCGGGCCGATCTCCGCGGTGGGCGCGACGTCGGCGGTGGGGTGGATGCGCACGGGGCGCTGGGACATGCGACCTCCTTGGCCGCGCACGATTCTAGCCGAGCCCGGGCATCGTCAGTTCCAGAGCGCGCGGATCTCGAAGCGTACGGCGTCGCTCACGGCACCGCTCGAGCCCACGATGATCACCCCACTGGGGTCGACGCGACGAAGCTCGGCGGCGGTGGCGGCCGACAGGGAGCCGGGGGAGGTCAGCAGGATCGGGCCGCCGGCGCGGGCGGCCACCGGACCGGCGGCCAGGGCGTCGGGGAAGTTCGTTCCGGTGGCGACGTAGGCGACCGGCACGCCGGCACCGAAGCTCGCCGCGCTGACGGCCGCGGCGGTGGCATACCGGTCGGCGCCGGCGAGGCG
>DASQFY010000041.1:0-14098 GCA_035632895.1 Candidatus Dormiibacterota bacterium | reverse complement strand
GCCGCCGATCCCGCGACTCGCTCCAGCTGTCGATCTACGCCCTCGCATACGAGGCCCAGCACGGCCGGCCGCCGGACGGGCTGGCGCTTCACTTCCTCGAGTCGGGGATCGTGGGGCGCAGCGCGTCCTCGCCGAAGCGGCTGGCGAAGGCGACCGCACAGGTTCGGGCGGCCGCGGATGGGATCCGCGCCGGCCAATTCGATGCCAACCCGTCGCCGATGCGCTGCGGCTTCTGCCCCTTCCGGGAGATCTGCCCGGACGCGGCACGATGAGCGCGTGAGCGACCGCACCAGGCTGGTTGTTGCCGGGCTCGCCCTCGTCGCCGTGCTGGTCGGCATGCTGTTGGTCGTATTCGCCGCCAGCGCCTGCCCAAGCGACGGCCCCTCCCTACCCTGCCCAGCGGCGGGCACGAACCGGCTCGTCGTCGTAGGCCTGGCGGCTGCCGCGACCGCCCTGCTCGTTACCCCGTTCGCCTTCCTGGCCGAGTTCGCCGCCCGCCGACGAATCGTCTACCGCGGCGCCTGGGGACGGGCGGCCCGCCGGGGGCTGTTGATCGCGGCGCTCCTCGCCGTCCTGGCCGGGCTGCGGCTGGGCGGGGCCCTGTCGGTCGCGGGGACCCTGTTCATCGTGACGTTGGCGGCGGTAGCGGAGTGGTTCTCCGTTCGCCGCTTCGACGCGCCGTGAGCGCTGACATCTTCGCTGGCCAGCTGACCGACCCGGACCTGCTGGCCGAGCTGTATGACCTCGAGCACGACGAGGTCAGCGAGGATTTCCTCTTCTACCGTGAGATGGCGGCCCGGCACAGGGGTCCGGTGCTCGACCTGGGCTGCGGATCGGGCCGGCTCTTCGCCAGCCTGCTCGCCGGTGGCGCCGAGGCGATCGTTGGGATGGACGGCTCACCCGCGCTGCTGCGCCGTGCCGCTGGCCGAATCGCCGGCAGCGGCGAGCTGGCACGGGCGGCCGCGGACGGTCGGATCGCCCTGGTCGAGGGAGATGTGCGCAGCCTCGGCGCGCTGCGGCGACCGGAGCGCTTCGCGCTGGCGGTGGCGGCCGGCGTACTTCCCCACCTGGATGGCCCCGAGGAGGCGATGCAGATGCTGGGTGGTATGGCCGCGCTGCTGCGCGCGGGGGGTCGTCTCGTGCTGGACGACCTTGGGCCGGCACTCCTGCCGGCGCGTGACCTGCCGCTCTCGGTCGATTGGCGCCGTACGCTGCACGGACGGGAGGTCGTGCGGCGCAGCCAGCTCGTGCGTCGCGAGGCACCGGAAGGGCTTCGCGTCGCCTTCTCCACAATGGTCGATCTGGGACAACCCGATGGTACGATAGCGCGGCTTCCGGCCAGCCACCGGCTCTGGTACCCATCTACTGAAGCGCTCACCGCGCTGGTCCGGGAGGCCGGATTGGCGGTGGAGCTTGCCTACGGCTCGCACGACCTGGACCCGCTCGACGCGGAGGGAGTGCGGCGGATCCTGGTGATCCAGGCGGCCGCGGGCTGACGGCAAAGCGCCCGGCCACGGGCGGGCGCGAAGAGGCGAGGGCGATCTTGGCAGCAGAGCAGATCCGGCTCCTGGTGGTGGAAGACGTGCCGCAGGTGGCGTCGCACATGCGCGCCCTGCTGCAGGCCCAATCGCAGATCAAGATGCTCGAGGTTGTGACCGCAGGCGACCGTGCGGTGGCCGCCACCGCCGAATTCAAGCCGGACGTGGTCATCGTCGATGCGCTGCTGCAGGGGCGCGTCTCCGGCCAGCAGGTGGCGCTGGGAATCCGGCAGGCGGAGCCGCAGGTCGCAGTGGTGATCCTTACCGTCCCCCAGAACCCGGTCCACACCGATACGGAAAAGGGCGTCGACGCCGTCCTGAAGATGCCGTTCTCCGGCTTCGACCTGACCACCATCGTGCGCAAGACCTTCGAGGAGCGCAACGTCAGCGTGTCGCGGGCAGGCTCGATGATGATCAGCCTGTTCTCGCCCAAGGGCGGCGTCGGGCGAACGACGATCGCCTACAACCTGGCCGTGGCGCTGGGCGCCGACCATCGGGTCTGCCTGGTCGACGGCTCGCTGCAGTTCAGCGACCTGCGCGGCCTGCTGCGCGTCCCGGCGGGCGCTCCTTCGATCGTGAACCTGCCCACCGACAAGATCCGCGACAGCGACGTTGCGGAGGTCGCCTGGCACGACCCCTCCGGGATCGACATTCTGCTCGCCCCACCGCGGATCGAGATGGCGGAGATGGTCACCGTCCGTGACATCGAGAAGGCGCTCAGCATCCTGCGCCAGCTCTATGAGTTCGTGATCATCGACACCCGCACCGCCCTGACCGATGACGTACTCGTTTTCCTCGACGCGTCGGACCTCATCATCCAGGTCGTCACCTACGACGCCATGGCGATCCGCAACCTGGCCATGACCGGCGAGGCATTCGACGCGATCGGCTATGCGCCAAGCAAGCGCGCGGTGCTTCTGAACCGGTCCGACGCGGCCGGTGGATTCAGCAAGGCCGATATCGAGGCGGCGCTCGGACGGGGCATCGACTTCGAGGTCGTCTCCGACGGCCGGCTGGTGCTGGCCGCCAACCACGAAGGGGTGCCGTTCGTGTCCGGCAGCCCCGACGCGCCGATCTCACACGGGATCCGTCGCATCGCCGAGACACTCGGCGCGCAACTGCGGGAGCGCTCTCCGGCCCTCGCGCGGCGCTGATTGGCCCCGGTGCCGCCAGACGGCGACCCGCGGCCGATCGGGGTCTTCGATTCCGGCGTCGGCGGCCTCACCGTCCTGTCTGAGCTGCGCAGGCGCCTGCCGCACGAGGCCACCGTCTACCTTGGTGACAACGCCCGAACCCCATATGGGCCACGCCCCGCCGACGAGGTGCGGCGCTTCACCCTGGCGTGCGTCAGCTGGCTCCTGGCGAAGGACGTCAAGCTGCTCCTGTTGGCATGCAACACGGCCACCTCGCACGCACTGCCGCTGGTCCGCGCCATGGCGCCCGTGCCGGTCCTCGGGGTCGTACGGCCGGGAGCCGTGGCGGCTGCGGCATCGAGCCGCGCCGGACACGTCGGCGTGATCGCCACGGCCGGCACCGTGGCCTCTGGCGCCTATCCGGCCGCCATCGGCGAGGCGGACGCACGCCTGACCGTGACCCAGCAGGCCTGCCCGGACCTTGTTCCGCTGGTCGAGGCCGGCCACCTTGAGGGACCCCAGACCGATGCCAGTGTCGGCGGCTACCTTGGCGAGCTTTTCCGGCAAGACCCCGAAATCGACACGCTTCTCCTTGGATGTACCCACTACCCGCTCCTGCGCCCGGTCATCGAGCGGGTGGTCGGGCCATCGGTCGCGGTCGTGGACTCCGCCTTCACCACCGCCCTGGCCGCCGAAGATCTGCTGGACGCGCTCGGCGCGCGCGCTCCCGAAGCGTCGTCCGCGGGAAGCCCAGGAGAGCGCCACCGGGTCGCGACCACCGGCGACGTGGGTGCCTTCGGCGCGATCGCCCGCCAGCTGTTCGGCGACTCACTGCCCCCCGTCGAGGCGGCGTCCATACCGGCCGACTAGACTCTCATGCTGAGATGACACGCAACGCGAGCCGCCTCGGCATGGGCATCGTCGTCGGCGGCCTGCTGGCGATGGGCGCCACGGTGGCACAGCGCGAGATCCTGCGCCGGGCCGGCACCCGTCTCATCGACTGGGAGGCGGTGCGGTCCATCGCGCGTCGGCGCCTTGGGGCGCACGACACCCAGCTGAGCGATGGGGAGCGAGCCGCGGCTCACGAGTTCTATCGTGAGGCGCTGCTCCGCATCGAGCCCGTCGTGGCCGCCGAGATCGGCGCCGAGCTCCCACGCGCCATCGAGACGCCCGCCGTGATCGACCGTCGGGAGTGGATCGACCTGAACCTGGCCACCTTCGAAGGGCTGTTCGATCGGGTCGAGCGGATCATGACCGCCTCCGTCCAAGGGGCCGACACGCCGGGGCGCGCGCTGGCTCGCATCCTGAACCGATCGCTTGGCAACCAGCAGCTCGGCTTCCTGCTGGCGTTCCTGGCGCGCAAGGTGCTCGGACAGTACGACGTCAGCCTGCTCGCCGCCGGACCGGCGACCCGTGGCCGCCTCCACTTCGTCGAGCCCAACATCACCGCCACGGCGGCGGCCATGCGCCTGCCACTCGACCAGTTCCGGACGTTCATCGCGCTCCACGAGGCGACCCACGCCTTCGAGTTCGAGGCGTATCCATGGCTGCGGGAGCACTTCTCGGGACTGGTGGCCGAGACGGTGGAACAGCTTGCCGCCGACTCCGGCGGGCTCGGCGCCCGGCTGCGCTCGGCGATGGCGCGGCGGGGCGGCCACTGGCTCGAGCGCATGATGACCCCACGCCAGCTCGAGACGTTCCAGCGCACCCAGGCGCTCATGTCGCTGCTGGAGGGCTACTCCAACCACGTCATGAACGCGGCCGGGGCGCGGCTGCTGCCCGCCTTCGGCGAGATTCACGACCGCTTCGAGCGGCGGAATGAGAGCAGGGGCGCGCTCGAGCGCGCGATTCTGCGCATCACCGGGCTCGATTTGAAGATCGAGCAGTACGAGGCCGGCGAGCGCTTCGTGGCTGCTGTCCTGGCGCAGCGCGACCGACCGTTCCTGAACCGCGTGTGGGAGGCACCGGCGCTGCTGCCGACGCTGGCCGAGATCCGGGAGCCGGCGCGCTGGATCATGCGCGTCCAGGCAGGGGCCACGGGCGGTCACGAGGGGGCGGGCAGCTGAGCACGGACGATCTCGTCGTCCTGGCCACGCCGATCTTCGGGTCGCCACTCGCCGCCGAGCACGTGGCACAGATCGAGGCGGTGCCCGCGGCGCGGGTGGTGGCCATCTCGCGCGAAGGCCTGGTCCATGACGACGCCGAGGCGGCGCTCGCATCCGCGCGGGTCCTGCTGCGAGGGGGCGTGCCGGCCTCGGTCCTCGACCACATCATCGGCCGGGCGCCGCGCCTGGAGTGGATCCACTCGTTCTCGGCGGGCGTCGATCGCGTGGCGACGCCGGCGGTGCGCGCACGCGGCTTGACCGTTACCAATGCCCGCGGCGTCTTCAGCCGGCCGATCGCCGAGTACGTGGTGATGATGTGCCTGGCCATTGCCCGGCGGCTGCCGCAGCTGTTGGAGCTCCAGCGCGAGCGCACCTGGCAGCCGCTGCGGGGCACCGAGATCGGGGGCCTGACGGTCGGGATCGTGGGGTACGGCAGCATCGGCTCCGAGATCGCGCACCTGCTGCAGCCCTTCGAGGCGCAGGTGATCGCCACGCGGCGTCGCCCCGAGCGGGGCGTGGGGGATGCCGCCAACGTCGAGCTCCTGGGCCTGGAGCAGCTTGACGAGCTCCTGCGGCGCAGCGACATCGTGGTGGTCGCGGCGCCGCTGACTGACGAGACCGCGGGCATGATCGGTGCCGCGCAGCTCCAGGAGATGCGCGAGACGGCGTGGCTGATCAACATCGCTCGCGGCCGCCTCATCGACGAGCTGGCGCTGCGCCGCGCGCTCGAGGCGGGCTGGATCGGCGGCGCGGTGCTGGACGTCTTCACCGAGGAGCCATTGCCATCCGATTCGCCGCTGTACGGCACGTCGAACCTGATCATCACGCCGCATACCAGCTGGTCGAGCGACCGGGTGGTCGAGCGCTCGATCGGCCTGTTCGTCGAGAACCTGCGCCGCTTCGCGGCGAGCGAGCCGCTAGAGAACGTGGTCGACCTGGAGGCCGGGTACTAGCCCGATGCAGGTCACCATCGTGGGCTTGCCGGCCGCGGGCAAGACCACCGTCTTCAACGCGCTGACCGGCGGCCACGCGGACACCGGCGGCTATTCCGGAGGGCGAGCGGCCCCGAACATCGGGGTGGTGAAGGTGCCGGACGAGCGCCTCGACCGGTTAGCGGAGCTGTTCAAGCCGAAGAAGACGACGCCCGCCGATGTGACCTATGTCGACGTCGCCATCCCGACCGGCGCCGCCCGCGAGGGAACGATCGCCCCGGACGTGCTGGCCCAGATCCGCAACGCTGATGCCCTGCTCCACGTCGCGCGCGCGTTCGAGGACGGCGCGGCCGATCGGACGGCCGATCCGTGGCGCGACGTCGATGAGCTCGACCTTGAGTTCACGGTCGCCGACCTGACTGTTGTGGAGAAGCGCCTCGAGCGGCTTCGCACATCGGGCCGCCACGGCTCGTCGTCGGAGCGCGAGCAGAACGCGCTGGAGGAGGAGCTGCTCGCGCGCCTGGAGCCACACCTATCCGACGGCCGGCTCCTGCGCTCGTTCGAGTTGACCGATGACGAGGAGCTGCGGCTGCGAGGGTATCGGTTCCTGACCCAGAAGCCGGTGCTGGTGGTCCTCAATCTCGACGAGGCGCGCCTCGGCGAGGCGGCCGGCCTGGAGGCGGAAGGGCGGGCCCGCTACGACCAGCCGGCGAGTGATGTGGCCGCCTTGGCCGGCAAGATCGAGGCCGAGATCGCCGAGCTGCCCGCCGAGGACGCGGCCGCCTTCATGCAGGACCTGGGCATCGCCGAAGCCTCTCGCGGTCGCGTGGTGCGGCTGACGTACGCGTTGCTGGGCCTTTTCAGCTTCTTCACCGCCGGCGATGACGAGTGCCGTGCCTGGACGCTGCGCCACGGCGCGACGGCCGTCGACGCCGCCGGGGTGATCCATTCGGACCTGGCGCGCGGCTTCATCCGTGCCGAGGTGGTCAGCTACCCCGACCTGATCGCCTGCGGCAGCATCGCCGAGGCACGCAAGCGGGGCCTGCTGCGCGCCGAGGGAAAGGCCTACCAGGTGCGCGACGGGGACGTGATCGAAGTCCTGTTCAACGTCTCGCGCTGAGCGCACCGGCTCCTACGAGGTGCGATCGAGCTCCACGATCATGCTCCGGAATTCGTCGGAGGTATCCACCACGAAGGTGTCCTGCTCCTCCATCCCAACGCTCATGCTGCCGCTCAGCTTCTCGTCGCCGATATAGGTGAAGCCGTGGCTGCGCTCCAGTTCCCGGGCGATTGCCTCGACCAAGGTGTCTTCCTCGTAGGTGTCGACCACCGCCGCCCGAGCGGCGAGCACCATGTCGGCGAAGGCCTCGGGGCTATGGTCGCGCTCACTGACCAGCAGCGCGTCGGTCAGCAGGTCGGTGGCGCCCTCGTGCAGCTCGTAGAAGAAGAGTCGCATTCTGGCCGATGATAGACCGATGACTTTCGACATGCCGGCGCTCGATCTGCTCGTGGTCGGTGGCCTCACCATCGACCGTTTCCCCGATGGCTCGTCGGCGCCAGGTGGCTCGGTCCTGCACATCGCGCGCGCCGCGGCGACTCGCGCCCTGCGGATCGGGGTCGCCACCGCCGCCGGCCCCGAGCCGGAGGCGCAGGCGGGGCTGAAAGAGCTTCGCCGTCTGACGGCTCCCGTCGAGCGCAGCCGCGGCGCGGCGACCGCGACCTTTCGCCACCTGGAGGCGCCGGCGGGTAGGCGCCTCTGGCTGGAGCGAAGGGGCGCGATGGTGGCCCTCGGTGCCGACGCGGATAACCGAACCGGGACGCGAGCGATCCTGTACGCCCCCATCGCGGAGGAGGTCCCAACGGAGGCGTTGATGGGAGGGGCACCGGCCATCCAGCGAGGAGCGATCCTGCAGGGGTGGCTCCGAACGACGGACCAGCACGACGAGGTTCATCCGCGGCCACTCTCGGCCCTGAGCCACGCCCTCGTCGAGGCCCTTGGCGGGTTCGATCTGCTGGTCGCGAGCCGCGAGGACCTGCTCGCCGAGGCCAGGGATCCGTCCCACCAGCTGCGATCCATGCGGCGTGTATTTGGCCGCGGACCAGCGCTGGTCGTCACAGACGGGATTGACGGGGTCTGGGTTGACGCCGGTCAGTCGGCCTTTGCCAGCAAGCCACGGCACCTTCCGGTCCCGTGGCGGGTCGAAGAGGTCCCTACCGTCGGGTCGGGTGACATCTTTGCGGCCTTCATGCTGCCGATGCCGGATGGCGACTATTCGCCCGATCGCCTCACTCAGAAGGCAGGTGCGGCCATGCGCGTCGTCGCGGAGGTCCTCGAGGAGCGCTCGATGTCCCGGCGCTGAAGCGGCGCTAGGCGACGCGGCGCGCCCGAGCCGTGCGCCGTTCAGCTGCGGCGACCCAGCACCGCAGCCGTCGTAGCCGGGAATCGACCCGCAGCCGCACCGCACCCAGCGCCCGGATACCGCCGCCACGCCCCAGGGCGAAGGCAAGGTCCAGCACGCGCGACGCCGCGCCCGCTGCCTCCAGCGCTCCCGCCAGGTCGCCACGGTGGCGCTCGCGAATGCGTGCGACCTCGATCCAGGCCGCGGCGGCGTCGACCGAGGCACGCCGCGTTCCGGCCGTCCATAGAGCCTCGGCCCGGTCCACCTCACCGGAAGCGAGCAGGAGCCGCGTGGCGAGTCGCCGAAGGCCCATCGCCTCCGCGGGGTCGAGCGCGAAGGACGGCGCCGTCTCGACGACCTCCAGAGCCTCGTCTGGCGCCCCGGCGCGGAGCAGCTCGACGGCCATGCCGTGGCGATCGAGCACCTCGGCATCGCGCCAGCCACCCTCCAGCAGTCGCAGCACCTCGGCCTCCAGCAGAGCCAGCGAGACGATGTCCTGGAGATTGTGGTCGAGCACTTCCGCCAGCAGGTCGGGTGAGCCGCCGCGCAGGTAACCGAAATAGCGCGCCGGCACCTCGCTGCTCGGGCAGTCGGAGGCGCGCCGTACCCCAAGGATCCCCGCCTCAACGTTGACCAGTCGCGCGCCGCCCAATGGCCGGCGAAAGAGGCGCCGTGCCACCGGAAGCAGATCATCGTGGCCGGCCGGCAGCGAGGCGAGCTCCTTGAACAGCCCGTTGACCGTGAGCCGCGCGCTGAGCAGCGGCAGGTCGAATCCGCGCCCGTTGTAGGTGACGAGGCGATTTCGGTGGGCAAGCTCGGCCGTCACCTGGCGCAGGAGCCCTGGCTCGTGCGGGTAGTCGGGGAGGAGCAGCTGCCGCACCACCAGTCGGTCGCCCGCGACGTGACCCATGCCGGCCATGAACACGACCGTCCCGGCGCCGGTCGAGAGCCCGGTCGTTTCGGTGTCGAAGTAGGTCGCCGGCGCCAGGCCGCCGAGCGCCCGGACGGCGTCCGCCGCCAGGGGGATGCTGCGCTCGACCAGGACGGCGGCACCGCCGTCGGCCACCGCCAGGCGGGCCCCGAACCAGCTCGCCAGGCGCCCGACCCGGTCGTCGGCGGGCTCGCGCGGCGGGGAGCGTTGCGGGCGCTCCGTCCGGACCGCTGCCAGTCGGTCCGCGAGCGTACGGGTCCCCATCGGCCCCTCGTCAGGCGTCGAGGGCGGTCAGAAGCTCGACCACCGTCTGCTTGCCACGCGACCCCACCTCGATGGCCGGACCGACGCAGGCGGGGCAGCCATCGGCGCAGGCGCACGACTCCACCGCTTCACGGCAGGCCCGAATGAGCTCATCGGTAAGGGTGTAGAGGCGCTCGGTCAGGCCAACGCCGCCGGGTACCGCGTCGTAGAGGTACAGCGTCGGTTGGCCGGTGAAGGGTGCCTGCACCTGGGCCAGGACGCCGAGGTCTCGCGGGTCGCACATGAGGAGCAGGGCACCCGTCGTCCGCGCGACCCGCGTCAACCCGATGAGCGCGCCGTCGAGCGTGTCACGGTCGTAGCGGTTGACGAGCTCAGCCGGCGGCACGAGCCAGCATGCGGTGGTGTGCATCTCCTGCTCGGGGATGCTGATCGAGCCCCACCCGACGTTCTCGTGGGTGTGGAACTTGATCTTCTTGAACATGGTCACCTTCCAGGCGACCATCACTTCGCCGCGCTGCCGCTTGCCCGCCGGAAGCTTCTCGGCGGTGTCGAAGACCTCGAGCACCTTGAGGGTGATGCCCAGGTCAGCATCGGTGTAGTAGTCAACGTCGGTGCGCGTGACGTAGGCCTTGCGTTCCTCCCAGTCGAGGCGGTCGACATGGTGCTGGACGCCCTCGTGGATATAGATCGCCTTCTCGTGGACGAGGAGCGGCGCCGCGAACAGGTCAACCTCCCCCAGCACCCTGTGCCGGTCGCCGGTGGTGTCGACGATGACCACGTTCTCCGGCGCGCCGCTCCGCAGGCTGAACGCACTTGCCGGAAAGTTCTCGTGGCTCCAGTAGTAGCGATCGTCATCGGCGCGCCGCAGGTAGCCGTCCTCTTCGAGCACCTCCAGCAGGGTCGGCGTCTCCTCGATCCCAAACCGCTCCGAGGCAGGAACCGGCAGCTCGAAGCTCGACGCGCGCAGGTGGTTGATCAGCACGTGCAGGTTGTCCGGGTTCACCAGACCGTGCTCCGGCGAGCGGTCGAAGATGTACTCAGGGTGCGCGGCCAGGAACTGGTCGATCGGCGCGGAGGAGCAGACGAGCGCTGACAGGCTGGTGCCCGCCCGACGGCCGGCACGCCCCATCTGCTGCCACGTAGAGGCGATGGTTCCCGGGTAGCCGATGCTGATGGCGGCGTCCAGGCTGCCGATGTCGATTCCCAGCTCCAGAGCGTTCGTGGCGACGACGCCGCGCACTCGTCCGTCGCGAAGCCCCGCCTCGATCTCGTGCCGCTCGTTGGGCAGGTAGCCGCCGCGATAGCCGCGAATGGTGTGGGGATGGCCGGGCGGGGGAGCGAACGTCTCGCGCAGGTAGCTGGTGAGCACCTCCACCGCGGTGCGGGAGCGGGCGAAGGCGATGGTCTGCACGCCACCGCCGATCAGCCGCTCGGCTATCCGCTGGCCCGTGAGCAGCGCCGACCCGCGGATCCCGAGCTGTTCGTTCGCGACCGGCGGATTGACGATCAGGATGTGCCTGCGCCCGCGAGGCGCGCCACTCTCCGTGATGAGGTCGACCGGCGCCTCCAGCAGCCGCTCGGCCAGGTCGCCTGGGTTGGCGATGGTGGCGCTGGCGCAGATGAAGACCGGGTCGGCGCCGTAGTGCCGGCAGATCCGCCTGAGTCGGCGAATAACGTTGGCGACGTGGCTGCCGAACATACCTCGGTAGGTGTGCAATTCGTCGATCACGACGAAGCGCAGGTTCTCGAAGAGCTTGAACCACTTCGTGTGATGAGGAAGGATCGCTGAATGGAGCATGTCCGGGTTGGTGATCGCCACCTGGCCCGCGCTGCGTACCACGCTGCGGATGGACGCCGGCGTGTCCCCGTCGTACGTATGCGTTTTGAGCCCGATGTGCGCGGCCTCGGAGAGCCCTCGCAGCTCCACGAGTTGGTCAGCCGCGAGCGCCTTGGTCGGGAAGAGGTACAGCGCCCGCGCCGCCTCGTCATGCGCGACGGCGTCGATGACCGGAAGGTTGTAGCACAGGGTTTTGCCCGATGCCGTAGGCGTGACGATGCACACGTTGCGACCGGCGCGGACGGACTCGATGGCGTGCGCCTGATGCGTGTAGAGCGCCTCCACGCCGCGTCCCCGCAACGCAGCCACAAGGCCAGGGTCGAGGCCCTCCGGCCAAGGGGCGTAACGTGGCGGCTCCGGCTCCAAGACCCTATGCGCCGCGACGAGCCTGGCCAGGGCGGGGTCGGCCAGGAAGGCGGTGATCGCGTCGTCCACCGAGCTGAGGCGGTCGACAAGCAGCGATTCGCCGGAAGGCTGGGGCGGTCTTATTTCGAACATGCGTTCGGCGTACGATAGCACGCGCGTTCGATTTAACGGTCGGAAGTGTGGATAACTGGCGCCCGATCGCCTTGCACGGTGGAAAACCCCGCGACTAGACTGGCCGGAAGATGACCGGCGTCGACGCCTCCGCACCTCCTCGACCGCAGCCGCCCGATCCCCGGCTGCGCATCACGCTGCCAGGATCGCGCGGCGGCCTGGCGTGGCTGGCCGTGCTTCTGCTGATCGGCGCGTTCGTCACCTTCCAGGTGGGGCGTCAGGTCTACGCCAGCTGGTCGATCGGCCAGGAGGCCGAGCGGATCCGCGCCGAGATCGCCGCCGTGGAGACTGAGAACGCGACGCTCCTGCGCGAGCTCGCGTACCTGCGCTCGGAGGCATACATCTCCGCGGAGGCCCGGCGGCTGCTCAATCTCGGACGCCCGGGCGAGCACGTTCTGATCATCCCGCCGGGAGCCGAGGCGGCATTGCCCCCTGCTCTGCAGGAGGACGTGACCCCGCCCGCGCCACTTCTCGAGCAGTGGCTGGAGCTGTTCTTCGGGCCATAGCCCAGTCGCCCATTTCTCCACGCGCCAAGCAATAGGCGGCGCGCGCGACAGCTCGTGTGTCGCGTCACGCGATGGAGCGGCGTGGGGGCGCCTAGACTAGGTCTCGTATCGGCTGACCGTTCAATCACCACGGCGAAGGGAGAATCTGATGGACCTGATCTGGATCATCGTCATCGTCCTCCTCGTGCTGGCGCTGCTCGGGTACTTCGGCCGCGGACGCTTCCGCGGGTAGCCGGGGCCACGCGGCCGCGGCTCGGGGCCGATGGTTCACGATGCCGTGAGCCGCGCTGAATCACCCGCTCTGCGAGGAACGCTCGTCGGCCGGCTGCTGACAATCTGGAATCCGGTCATGAAGCGCCTCCTCCGAGGGCCGTTGCATTGGCCCTGGAGCCGATGGTTCGCGGTCGTCGAATGGACCGGCCGGCGCAGCGGACGCCGTTACAACACGCCGGTGGCCTACCTTCGGCGCGGCGAGGAGGTCTGGGTGACCACCGGCGACGGGTGGTGGAAGAACCTGCGCACAAACCCCGCGATGCGGGTGTGGCTGGCAGGGACGCCGGTCGAGGGTGAGGCCACCCTGGTGAGGGACACCCCGGAGTCGGTCCAGTTCCACACCACGATGTTCGAGGCCAGACCGCTATTCGCTCGGCTGGCTGGCCTTCCCGGGAGGCCCGCGCCGGACCAGATCGCAAGGGCTGTCAGCGCCGGCCGCGTATTCGTTCGGATCAAGCTGCGCGTCGGGAACCTGACCCCAACGGGCATCACCTAGACGGCGAAGCCCCGCCCTTGTGGGCGAGGCTTCGGGCATGCGTTGCTGACGCCCAGGTTCAGACGGGGCCGCTCCCTGTCCGTCGGCGACCCATCAGCATGCTGACAACCAGCACGAGGACGACTGCACCGATCACTGCGGTGAGGATCGTGCTGATGTCGAACACCCCATCCATCGGGTCGTTGCCAGTCACCTGACTGACCACCCACCCGCCCAAGAGGGCGCCCACCAGCCCGAGTACGACGTGCCCGATCACACCCAGACCTTCGTCACCCTTGACGAGGAGTCCGGCAAGCCAGCCGGCAATCGCTCCAACGACGACCCATGCGAGCCATTCCACAGTCCCTACCTCCTCAGCATTGCCGCTCGGCCCCAGCGGGCCGAGATTCCGGACCGAGTCCGGTCACCTGCACCATTGCACAATACAGGCCAGCGCCAAGCTCATCGAGGACGGCGAACTTGATCCTCTGGCCCGGCTGTCAACCAAACGTGCAGTCGAGGGTGACCTTGTTCAGGGCGCTCTCGAGACCGGCGAGCTCCTGATCATCGAGTTTCGCGACGAACAGTTTCAAGATCCCCCGTGCGTGGAGCGGCGCGGTCTCCGTCAGACGGGCCACGCCGGCATCGGTCAGCGCGACCACGACGCCACGTCCGTCTGCATCGGTGTTTGCTCGACGAACGAGGCCTTCATCAACGAGGCGGGCGACACGGCGGGTCATGCCCGACCTTGAGATGAGCGCCCGGGCCGCGAGCTCCGTCATGCGCAGCTCACCACCGGCAACGGCCAGCTGAGCGAGCACGTCGAAGTCGGCCAGGGCCAGACCGGTGTCGCGTTGGAGATCCGTCTCGAGCTGGCGCACGAGTGTGGCGTGTGCCTGCAGAAGCGAGGTCCAGGCATCCAAGCCACGCCGGCCCGGCAGCTCAGTCGCCACCAGACGGTAGAGAAGGGCAGAGACATCGGTTTCCGAGAGTACTTGCATTCGCAATCAAATGGGCGTAATGTGTTTGCAGTTGCAAGTATAGCGGGCGAGCAGCCCGGAAGGAAATGCCGATGATCGCGGAACTCCACCCCGACGTGGATCGGGCAATCAGCCGTCGATTCGCAATGACGGCGGATGAGGCCCGCGTGAAGCGGACCGCAGCGGCC
>DASQFY010000040.1:0-3533 GCA_035632895.1 Candidatus Dormiibacterota bacterium | reverse complement strand
GAGCGACGCCGACGCATCTACCACGTGCGCGGCGAGGTTCGAAGCGCGGATGGCCGGCTGATCGCCGACGCGCATGGCCGCTTCCTGGGTGCCAGCCCTTCGCAGAAGGCGCAGCTCAAGGAGCGCTATGCCAAGCCGGCGACAAAGACGACAGCAGCCACGACATAGGCGAGAGGTAGGCGGCAGGATCCATGGGAGCTGAACGGGGCACGGTGCGGGCGGTCGCGATCGAGGACGAGATGCGATCGTCGTACATCGACTACGCCATGAGCGTGATCGTGGCGCGCGCCCTGCCGGACGTGCGGGACGGCCTTAAGCCGGTGCATCGGCGAATCCTGTACACGATGCACGAGATGGGGCTGCGCTCCACCGCCGCCTATCGCAAGTGCGCCGGCGTCGTGGGCGAGGCGCTCGCCAAGTTCCACCCACACGGGGACGATGCACTGTACGACGCGCTCGTGCGTCTGGCGCAGGACTTCAGCCTGCGCTACCCGCTCGTCGACGGCCAGGGAAACTTCGGCTCGGTCGACGGTGACCCACCGGCCGCGTACCGCTACACCGAGGCGCGCATGACGGCGATCGCCGACGAGATGCTCGCCGACATTGAGAAGGAGACCGTCGACTTCATCGACAACTTCGACGGCCGACTCCGCGAGCCGACCGTCATGCCGGCGCGGTTGCCGAACCTGTTGCTCAACGGCAGCTCCGGGATCGCGGTCGGCATGGCGACCAACATCCCGCCGCACCACCTCGGCGAGGTGTGCAACGCCGTCGAGGCACTGATCGACAATCCGGAGCTTACCGTCGACGAGCTGTGCGACATCGTCACGGGGCCGGATTTCCCGACCGGCGGCACGATCTTCCGGTTCGAGGACCAGCGCAACAGCATCACCGGCGACAAGGAGCGGGTCGACGTCATCCGCCACATCTACGCCACCGGCCGCGGCCGTGTCGTGATGCGCGGCCAGGTCGCCTTCGAGGAGATTCGGCCGGGGCGGATGGCGGTGGTGGTCACCGAGCTGCCGTATCAGGTCAACAAATCCACGCTCATCGAGAAGATGGCTGAGCTGGTCGGCCACAAGCGGATCACCGATGTGAGCGACATTCGCGACGAAAGCGACAGAACGGGCATGCGGATCGTGATCGAGGTGAAGCGCGACGGCTCGCCACACACGGTCATGCAGCAGCTCTTCAAGCACACGGCCCTGCAGACCAGCTTCAGCGCCAACATGCTCGCGCTCGTCGACGGGCAGCCGCAGACGCTTGGGCTCAAGCGAATGCTGGAGCACTACATCGCCTACCGGCGCGAGATCATTCGGCGCCGAACAGAGTTCGACCTGTCCCGTGCCCAGGAACGGGCCCACATCCTGGAAGGCCTCAAGATCGCGCTCGACAACCTGGATGAGGTGATCAAGACCATCCGCGCCTCCGCCGACGTCGACACCGCCCGCGCCGGCCTGATGAAGCGCTTCAAGCTGACCGAGGTACAGGCCAACGCCATCCTCGAGATGCAGCTCCGCCGCCTGGCTGCGCTGGAGCGCAAGAAGATCGAGGACGAGTACGAGCAGACGATCCGCCTGATCGCCGAGCTGGAAGACCTGCTCGCCAACCCACGCAAGATCCTGCAGGTCATCAAGGACGAGCTGGCCGAGCTCAAGCGCAAGTACGGCGATGAGCGCAAGACCCGGATCCAGGCCGACGCGAACCGCGAGCTGACGGCCGAGGATCTGGTTTCCGCCGAGGACGTCGTCGTGACCCTCAGCCAGCGCGGCTACATCAAGCGCCAACAGATCGGCACCTTCCGATCCCAGCGACGCGGTGGCAAGGGCAAGCTGGCGATGATCACGCGCGAGGAGGACGCCGTTCGCTACCTGCTGGTGGCGAACACGCACGATCACATCCTCTTCTTCACGAATCGCGGCCGGGTCTTCATCACGCGTGTCCACACGCTGCCCGAAGCGACCCGCCAGGCGAAGGGGCTGCCGATCATCAACCTGCCCGGCGTCCAGGTCGACAGCGGCGAGTACGTGAGCGCCATCATCAGCATGCCGCGCATGGAGCCGGACCACTACATGGTGATGGCGACCCGCCGCGGCCACATCAAGAAGACGTCGCTGGCCGAGTACGCCAAGATCCGGGCCAACGGGCTCATCGCCATCAGCCTGGTCGACGGCGACGAGCTGCAATGGGTCGGGCTGACCGATGGGCAGACCGACATCATCCTCGCCACCCGCAACGGACAGGCCGCGCGCTTCCATGAGCACGAGGTGCGGCCGATGGGCCGCGACACTCGCGGCGTGACCGGTATCCGACTGCGCCCTGGCGACGAGGTGATCGGCATGGAGGTCGTGCAGCCCGGTGCCGAGCTGCTGGTCGTCACCGAGCAGGGCTACGGCAAACGCACCCCGCTCGAGGACTTCCCAGTCAAGCACCGCGCCACCGGGGGCGTGATCGCCAACTCCCTCAACGCGGAGACCGGCGGCGTCGCCGCCGTCCGGGTCGTAGGTCGCGAGGACGAGGAGATGATGCTGATCACCGAGGAAGGCACGATTCTGCGAACGGTCGTGAGCAGCGTGAACCGATACCGCCGCGCCTCGCGCGGCGTGACGGTCATGAAGCCGGGCGAAGGGGATCGGATCGTCTCCATCGCCGTCTTCGTCGACGACACCGAGCCAGAGGCCGAGGCCGAGGCCGAAGCCGACGAGTAGGCGCCTGGCGCAAATCGCCCACGGCGATGTATGCGCTCCGATGAGGCCAGCCCCGCTACGGTGTATCGCCAACGGCGATCGGATGATGCCGCAAGCGGTGGATCGGTGCCGATACATCGCTGCCGGCGATAACCTTCGGCGACGCTCCGGGTGACGACCAAGCCGGTTAGAATCGGGGCCGCGAGATCTGCCGCAGGAGATCGACGTGTACGCCGACGAGTTCAGCATCTACGCCGGCAACGCCAATCGGCCGCTGGCCGAGCAGATCTGCCGCTACCTGCGCACCCACCTGGGTGAGGCCGACGTCTTCAAGTTCGCGAATGACAACATCTTCGTGCGCGTAATGGAGAACGTGCGCGAGCAGGATGTCTTCCTGGTGCAGCCGACCTCCCGGCCCGTGAACGACTCGGTCATGGAACTGCTGATCATGATCGACGCCTTCAAGCGAGCCAGCGCCGGACGTATCACGGCCGTGATGCCGTACTACGCCTACGGGCGGTCGGACAAGAAGGATCAGCCACGGGTGCCGATCCCCGCCCGCCTGATCGCCGACATGCTGACCGTGGCCGGCGCCGATCGGGTCCTGACCATGGACCTGCACCAGGGCCAGATCCAGGGCTTCTTCAGCATCCCGGTCGACGAACTGACGGCCGTCAACATTCTGTCCCGATACATTCGCGAGCTGAACCTGCCCGACATCGTGGTCGTCAGCGAGTTGGGATTCGCCACGAAGGCTCGCAACTTCGCCGAGATCCTGCAGGCGCCGCTGGCGATCGTCGAGAAACGGCGCGTCGGGAATCAGGACAAGACCGAGCTCATGAACAT
>DASQFY010000039.1:0-3885 GCA_035632895.1 Candidatus Dormiibacterota bacterium | reverse complement strand
CGCCGGCCTTGCCACGCTTGATCTCCTGGAGCGCGGGCTGATCGCGAACGCGGCGCGCGCCGGGGAGCGGCTGCGCGCCGGCCTCGAAGGCGTCGCCGAGGGCTGTCCGGCCGTGCGCGACGTACGAGGGATGGGGCTGATGGTTGGGGTCGAGTTCACGACCCACGAGGAGGCCAACGCGGTCGAACGGGCGGCCTTCGAACGGGGCCTGCTGGTGCTGGAGTGCGGTGCCTCAACGCTGCGGCTATGCCCGCCACTGGTCGTGGACGACGATCTGCTCGACGTGGGGATCCGCCTTTTCGCCGAGTCGTTGGCCGCGGTCGGCTGCCCGCTGCCGGGGATCGCCGAGACCGGGGGATGAGCCGCGTCCTCATCACCGGCGCGTCAGGGCAGGCCGGCGGCGGGGTGGTCGACGCGTTTCTGGCTTCGGGCTGGCAGGTGGCGGGGACGACTCGTGGCGCGGCTCCCGACGATGCCGCGGCGGGCGTCACCTGGGTGCCCATGGACCTGGCCGACGAAGCCTCCACAAGGGCCGGCACGGCGCGGGCGGTGCAGGAGATCGGTGGCCTGGATGCCGTCGTCTGCCTCGCCGGCGGCTTTCGTCTGACGCCGATCGACGAGGCTGGTTGGGACGACTTCGCCGCCATGATCGACCTCGACTTTCGCCCCACCGTCCAGGCCGTCCTGGCGGCGCTCCCCCACCTTGGCGAGGGGGCCAGCATCGTGACCATCGGTGCCAAGGCGGCGCAGGCGCCGGGTCCGCGGTCGAGTGGATATGCGGCGGCCAAGGCTGGTGTGATCGCCTTCTCCGCCTCGTTGGCGGCCGAGCTGCGGCCCCGCGGCATCCGAGTGAACTGCGTGCTGCCCGGAACAATCGACACCCCCGCCAACCGCGACTCGATGCCGAACGCCAAGACCGCCAACTGGGTCACGCCGCGTCGGCTTGGGGAGCTGATCCGCTACCTCGCGTCACCCGACTCGGCACCCCTCACCGGCGCCGCGATCCCCATCGGCTGATCGGCGCCGGCCGGCTCAGTTCAGCAGGTCGCTGAGCGAGGTGAGCAGAAAACCCCGATCGCGCAGGCCGGGCACCATGATCCTGAGCGCGTCGAGCGTCTCATAGCCACCAAGGTGCATGAGCACGTTCGAACCGCCCTCGGCCTGGGTGATCACCTTGGTCGCGATCTGCTGAGCGTTGGGACCGCCCTGGCTGATCGGCTTCCAGTCGATCGTGTCGATATCCCACATGAAGGTTTTGGTGTACCCGACCGATGCCGCGGCGCTGACGACGGCGGCATTCAGCGAACCGTACGGCGGACGCCAATAGGGACGTGGGTCCTGTCCGGTCAGCTCCTGCAGGATGGCGGCGGCGTCCGTCAGCTCTGCGCGGATGAAGTCGGCGCTCGGCGCCCCGCCGGTCTGACATGGCGCGGTGGTCGGCGATCCGCCGCCGCCGCGGATAAGGTCGCAATGATGCATCGTGTGGTTGCCGATCTCGAACAGCTCTGGATGCGCCTTCACGATGGCCATGATCTGCCGCCCCTCGCTGGTCTGCGCCATCGCACCGGTTGGGAAGAGGGTGGCGCACACCTCGTTGGCAATCAGGAAGTTCAGGATCTCGACGCCCGGATCCAGGCGCCCACCCATGTCGAACGTGAGCGCGACGCCGTTTCCGGCACCGGGCACGACGTGGAAGGTCTGGGCGTTGCCGGCGGCAACCCGATTGCCCGCTCGGCAGGCTGACGCCACCGGTGGCGGCGGCGTGGGCGTGACGACCGGGGTCGCGACCGGCGTCGCGCCCGGGTCGCCGGCGATGACCAACACCCAGCCCGCCTGCAGCGAGTCGGGGTCGGTCACCAGGCTGGGGAAACGCTCGCCGTTCCAGGCCTGCAGCTGGGCGACCGTCGTGCCCCAGTCGCGCGCGACCGAGGAGAGCGTGTCCCCGGCCTGGACGACGTACGTGGTTGACCCGGGCTTGGCGGTGGCCGGAGGAACCGTCGGCGTCGGCTCGGCCAATGCCGATGGCAAGAGCGTCGCCTGGCTTGCGGTTGGCCCCGCGTCGGCGCCGCAAGCGGCCAACGCCAGGCAGAGGACGAAAGCGGCGCCGGTCCGGCGCCGCGGCACGGTGGTCATGGGTTGATCGGCCCTAGTTGGGGTTGTAGTGCAGGTCGCCGGTGCTGACCGGCGGCATGGCGCCGTCGGCCAGGAGCCGCGCTTCGCGCCGCAGCAGCTCCAACTCGGCCTGCAGCCGGCTCGCCGCATCGGGCAGTTCCAGCAGGTGCTGCTTGCGCGTCAGCTCGATCTGGAGCACCCCACCCACCGCGTAGCTGGCGGCCAGCGGGTCGTCCGGAAGGCGGATCGGCTTGAGGACCTCGTCGAGCGATGCGGCCACGTCGGTGATCTCCTGCGACTTCGATCCAAAGGACGCAGCGGAGGTCACGAATCGTTTCACCGTCTCGAGATAGTGGTCGAGCGCAGCCTGCACCTCGGGCAGCAATGCGTCCGCGGCGCGCCGGTCGCCGCCGTCATCGGCCAGCGGGGTAACCTCGACGGTGGCGTACTCGCCGGAGCGATCGACCTCGCCCAGCAGCGCGCGCTCCACCCCGACGGTGAGCAGCACCCAGCGGCCGTTGGGGAGCCGTTCGGAGCGCCGCACCTGGACGATGGTGCCGACCCGCTGACCGCTCGCTCGGCGGCCGGGCTCCTCACCCACCTCCGCGCCCTCGGTGATCATGCTCACCACGAAGCGGCCCGCGTACGGCGAGCCGTCGGCAAGCACGTCACGGGTCATTGCCCGGTAGCGCGGCTCGAAGATGTGGAGCGGCAGCGGCAGATGCGGGAAGACGACGACGTGGAGCGGGAAGTACGGCAGTCGCATGGCCGCGCGATGGTGGCACGGCTGCCCGGTTCGCGCAAAGCGACTCGGGGTCAGCCGCCTTGCGGCCCCACGTATGCTGCGCGATGGAGGTCGGACGATGACAGACGATCGCTCCTACATCGATGCGAACACCCGCGAGCGCGAGCGCCTGCGCGCGCTCGTCGACGGGCTGGACGACGACGCGCTGACCGCGCAGGTGAACGAGTACTGGACCGTCGCCGGCGTGCTCGGCCACATCGCGTACTGGGATATCCGCGTCCTGGTCCTCGCCGAGAAGATCGATCGCGACGAACCATGGTCGCCCGGGGACGCCGAGCCCGAGGGCGACTGGCTCAACGACACGACCCGCCCGTTGATCCATGCGATCGCGCCACGGCAGGCTGCCCACCTCGTCCTGGGGATCGCCGAGCAGACGGACGCGCTCGTGGCCGGGCTGCCCCTGAACCGCATGTGGCCCGGCGACCCCGACAGCCCGATCAACGCCAGCCGTTGGGAGCACCGTGGCGAGCACCTCGACGAGATCGAGGCGGCGCTCCGAGCGCGAGGCTGACCGCCTAGACCTGCTCCTGGTCGACGAACTCCATGTCGATCTGCGCCCGCTGCAGCTTTCCCGAGTAGTCGATGTACACGCTCTTCCACTCACTGAAAAAGTCCAGCGCGGCCTGTCCCACCTCGCGGTGGCCGTTGCCGGTCGCCTTCGTGCCGCCGAAGGGCAGGTGCGCCTCGGCGCCGATGGTGCCGTGATTCACGTAGCCCAGCCCGGAGTCGAAGTCCCGGATTGAGCGGAAAGCGAGGTTGACGTCGCGTGTGAAGAGCGAGGTCGACAGCCCGTACTTCACGCCGTTCACGATGCGCACCGTCTCATCCCAACCATCGACCGGGATGACCGATGTCATCGGCCCGAAGATCTCCTCCTGCGCGATGCGCGCATCGGGCTTGACCTCGGTGAAGATCGTCGGCTGGAAGAACGATCCCTTGGCCAGGGCCCCGTCGCGCGCCGGCTCGCC
>DASQFY010000038.1:0-11888 GCA_035632895.1 Candidatus Dormiibacterota bacterium | reverse complement strand
GCGAGCCCGTACCGCGAGACCGAGTCGATGAAGGACGGCTCCGACGCGATCGCCGACTGGCCGATCCTCAACGCGCTGCTCAACACGGCCGCCGGCGCGACCTGGGTGAGCTTCCATCACGGCGGCGGGGTGGGGATCGGGTACTCGCTGCACGCCGGGATGGTCGTGGTGGCGGACGGGACCGATGAGGCTGCAGCAAGGCTGGAGCGCGTGCTGACCACCGATCCGGGCATGGGCGTCATCCGCCATGCCGACGCGGGGTACGAGCGCGCGGTGCAGGTCGCGCGCGAGCGGGGCATCCGCATCCCGATGCCGATGTCCGGTGGCGACGCCGACCCAACGCCGCCATAGTGGCGAGCACTGGACCGAGACGAAGACCGAAGGAGTGTCCGACATGAGGCCTCGATGGCTGACGGGGATTGCCGCCTCCGCCCTTGCCCTGACGATGGTTGCCTGCAGCGCAGCCAGCACGCCCACTACCGAGGAAAGCGCGTCGCCGGAGGCGAGCGTGTCGGCCGAAGCGAGCGCGTCGGAAACCGCATCGTCGGAAGCAAGTGGCTCGCCAGCCGCCGGCGACCTGACGTCGGTGTTCGATCTGGCGCCGGGCGACTGCTTCAACGTCGGCGACACGAGCTCCGTCGAGGAGGTCGAGCTGGTCCCGTGTGAGCAGTTGCACGACTATGAGCTGTATGGGGC
Organism: Candidatus Dormiibacterota bacterium; assembly: GCA_035632895.1. Lineage (GTDB taxonomy): Bacteria > Chloroflexota > Limnocylindria > QHBO01 > QHBO01 > DASQFY01. Next base: position 11,192 of record DASQFY010000038.1, on the reverse strand, counting down.
GCTCGACCACCCAGCCACCAGCCAGGATCCGTTCCCGGGTCGGGAAGAGGTGGAGGCCTTCGCCGAGACCGAATGCGTCGACCGATTCGAGCCGTTCGTCGGCCGCGCGTACGACGACTCGGAGCTGTACATCCTCCACCTGACACCGTCGGAAGACACCTGGGCAGACGGCGACCGCGAGGTGCTGTGCAACCTCTACCTCCAGGATGGCCAGCTGGAGGGATCGATGGAGGGCAGCGCGCGCTAGGCGGTGAGCCCGCCCGCTAGACGATCAGCGCAGGCGTCAGGTCGGCGAGGCGTCCCGCCCCGCTGAGGGCCATGGCGTCGTTCAGCTCGGCGGTGAGAAGGTCGAGTATCCGCCCCACACCGGCTTCGCCGTCAACCGCCAGACCCCAGATCACCGGCCGGCCGATGCCGACGGCAGTAGCGCCGAGGGCCAATGCCATCAGTACATCGGTCCCGCGCCGGACCCCGCCGTCCATCAGGACGGGCCCGCGGCCTGCGACCGCTTCGACGACCGCCGGGAGGGCATCGAGGCTGGCGATCGCACCATCCAGCTGCCGCCCACCGTGGTTGCTGACCACGATCCCCGCGGCGCCGTGATCGAGTGCCAGGCGCGCGTCGTCCGGATGCAGGACACCCTTGACCAGCACCGGAAGCCCGAAGGCGGCGAGCCACTCGAGGTCGTCCCAGGTGAGCCGCTCGACGAACCTCGTCGACAGGCTCTCGCCACGCGAGAAGCCGCCCGCCGCCTCGACGTTCGGCAGCGTCACGCCTTGTGGAAGCGCGAAGCCATCCCGGATATCGCGCTCGCGTCGCCCTGTTCGCTGGAGGTCGACGGTCAGCAGCAGCGCCTCATAGCCGGTCTCCACCGCCCGCTCGACCATGGCCTGCCGCGCGCCCGGGTCGGCCAACAGGTAGACCTGGTACCAGCGCGGACCACCGACCGCAGCGACATCGGCCATGTCGCTGGAGGCAGAAGTCGACAGGGTCATGGTGATGCCACGCGCGGCGGCGGCGCGCGCGGTGGCGAGCTCCCCATCGGGATGCGCCATCCGCTGGAATGCGGTCGGGCAGACCCAAATCGGTGACGGCCAGAGCCGACCGAGCACCTCGACCGTGGTGTCCACCGTCGACACATCGGTCATCACCCGCGGAACGATCCGGCGCCGGCCGAAAGCCGCCCGGTTGTCCTTGAGCGTCCGCTCGTCCATGGCGCCGCCCGAGAAGTAGGCGAGCGGCCCGGCGGCGAGCCGCTCAGCCGCGATGCGTTCGTAATCGTGCAAGTTGACGAACGTCCGATCCGCCGCGGGATCAGGCTGGAAGCCGGCCTTGGGCGCCGCGCTCGCCGGGGACGGGTCCGTCGCTGGCTGCGGCTTGGGCATGCGGGCGAGGATACCGGCCGTCTAGCATCGCCGCCATGCCCTTCGACCCCGAGGCGCCACTCCCAGCAGCGCCAGATCCGTGGGCGTCCTCGGAGATGCCGGCCTTGCGAGATGGACCGCCGTATCTCATGACCGAGATGATCACCGCTGAGCCGGCGTTCGCCGAGCGGTTGGCCCGTCGGCTGCCGGAGCAGACAGCGCTGGAGGCGCTGGCGACGGCGATCCGGACCGCGGCCGGCAACGGCGAGGTGGTGGTGACGACCGGCTGCGGAACGAGCGAGCACGCGGCCCTGGCGGTCGCGGCGCTCCTCGACGACGCGCTGCGGGCCGCCGGAGCGCGCGACCGACGGGTTACGTCGGAGCAGGCGTTCGAGCTCGCCCGGCGACCACCCAGCGCCGGCGTCGTGATGGCGATCTCGCACGAGGGCGGCACGTGGGCGACCAACGAAGCCTTGCGCCTCGCGCGCGCAGCAGGCGCGACCACGGCCCTGGTCACCGTCAGCACCCGATCGCCCGGCGCCGCGCTGGCCGACGTGATCTTGGCAACCGAGGAGCAGGATCAGAGCTGGTGCCATACGGTGGGCTACTTGTCGCCGCTGGTCGCAGGCACGGTCCTGTCGGCGGCCGTCCAGGACGAGACGATCGATCCGGTCTCGCTGCGCGCCCTGCTGGACGCGTCGGACCACGTTCCCTCAGCCGATGCCGGCGCAGCGGTCCTGGCCGGATGCTCGCGCGTCCTGGTCGTCGGCTCCGGGGTCGATTACGCCACCGCCCGCGAGCTCGCCCTCAAGGTCGAGGAGGGCGCGCGCCTTCCGGCAACGGCCCACCTGCTCGAGACGATCCGGCACGGGCATCTGGCCGCGGCGGACGAGAGAACTGGCCTGGTCGTGGTCCTGACCGATGGCGAGGCCAGGGGGACGACGCTGCTGGAGCGTGCGCGGGCGGTCCTTCGATCCGCCGCCGCATTGCGAATGCCGACGGCCGCCATCGTCGCCGCCGACCTCGGCGACGACATCGCGCGCGACCTCACGCCGGCCGGTCGCGCCGCGGTGCCGCTGACCAGTCACCTGCCGCGTCTCGCGGCCGCGGCGCTGGGCGCGGCCATCCCCGTCCAGCTGCTCGCCGAGCGACTGGCCCGCGCCCGCGGCGTGAACCCGGACAGCCTCGGGCGCGAAGACCCGCGCCAGGCGGCGGCCGCGGACGCATAGAGGACCGGCGCACACCGAGCGGTAACATCGGTCCGTGGCCAGCCTGATCGAGTGCGTCCCGAACTTCTCCGAGGGCCGCCGTCCGGAGGTGCTGGAGGAGATCGTCCACGCCATCGGCCAGATCGACGGCGTCACCCTGCTCGACCACTCGCGCGACGAGACCCACAACCGCAGCGTGGTCACTTTCGCGGGCGCCGCCGAGCCGGTGGTGCGCGCTGCCACTGCCGCGGTTGGACGCGCAATCCAGCTCATCGACATGGAGAAGCATGAGGGGGCGCATCCGCGGATCGGCGCGGTCGACGTCATCCCTTTTGTTCCGCTGGGCGCCACGAAGCTCGAGGAGTGCGTCGACCTGGCGCGTCGCTTCGGCGAGCAGATCGCGAAGCTCTTCGACCTGCCCGTCTACCTCTACGGTGAGGCGGCCCTGCGTCCGGAGCGGCGCCGCCTGGCCGACGTGCGCCGCGGCCAGTACGAAGGCCTGAAGGCGGAGATCGGCCTCAATCCAGAGCGCGAGCCGGACTTCGGCCCCGCCCGCCTGCACCCGCGCGGCGGGGCTGTGGCGGTTGGTGCCCGAAAGCCGCTGATCGCCTTCAACGTCAACCTGGCGACGGAGGACGTGGACATCGCGAAGCGCATCGCGCACACCATCCGGGAGTCATCGGGCGGCCTGCCGGCGGTGCAGGCCATGGGCGTACTGCTCGAAAACCCCGGCGAGCCGCGCTATGCCCAGGTGAGCATGAACCTCGTCGACTGGGAGCGGACCGGCATCAGCAAGGTGGTGCGCGAGATCCGCCGGTTGGCGAGCCAGGCGGGGACCGATATCGATCATTGCGAGCTGATCGGCCTGGCACCCGCCGCGGCGCTGCTCGAGGCGGCGGCGGACGCCCTCGGACTGCGAGGGTTCTCGCCGGAACAGGCGCTCGAGCTGCGCCTCACGCGAGACCGATAAGAATCGGCCGCCCATGAGCAGCATCCGGGACGCCCTCCACAGCGCGGTCCTTGCCGCTTGCGACCGTGCGGTGGCGGCCGGCGACCTGCGCCTCCCCCCAGGAGCGGACCTGCCGCCGATCTCGCTCGAGCATCCGGCCCGGCCGGAGCATGGCGACTACGCCTCCAACGCGGCCCTGCAGCTCGCGCCGCTGGTCCGTGACGCGCCGATGCGGATCGCCGAGACCCTCCGCACGCACCTCGGGCTGCCCGATGGCGTCGCCGAGGTCACGGTCGCCGCCCCGGGGTTCCTCAACCTGCGGCTGGATGCGAGCTGGGTCGCCGGGCAAGTGGCCACCATCCGGCAGGCTGGGCCGGCATTCGGCGCGGTCCGCAGCACCGAGCCACGGCGCATCAACGTCGAATTCGTGAGCGCCAATCCAACCGGTCCGCTCACGATCGGCAATGCCCGGGGCGCCTTCGTCGGCGACCTGCTGTGCCGCGTCCTCGAGGGGGTTGGACACGAGGTGGCGCGCGAGTATTACTTCAACGACTTCAACGCCCAGGTCCGCAACCTGGGGCTCTCCGTGTACGCCCGCCGCATGGGCGAGCCCATCCCCGAGGACGGGTATCACGGCGACTACGTGACCGAGCTCGCCGCGCAGATCCCGGATCAGCTCTGGGCCGAGGCGACCGCGGAGGGCACCGACGCCGGCTCCATCCTCGGGCGATGGGCATCCGAGCGGGTGCGCGCCGGTATCGAGGAGAGCCTCGCCCGGCTCGGCGTGCGCTTCGACATCTGGACCAGCGAGGGCTCGATCCACGACGAGGGCTGGGTGGCGCGGGCGATCGACCAGCTGCGCGCCGCCGGGCACGTCTACGAGGACGACGGGGCGACGTGGTTCCGAGCCACCGCCTTCGGCGACGACAAGGATCGGGTCATCATCCGCTCGAATGGCCTTCCGACCTACTTCGCATCGGATCTCGGCTACATCGCCCAGAAGTTCAGCCGCGGCTTCGACGAGTTGATCTATCTGTGGGGCGAGGACCATCACGGCACGGTGGCGCGCAATCGCGCCGCTGCCCGGGCGCTCGGCTTCGACCCGGCAACGGTGCGCTGGCTGCTGATCGCCTGGGTGCGGTTTGTGCGGGATGGCGTCGAGATCAGCATGAGCAAGCGCAGCGGAGAGTTCATCACCCTCGACGAGCTCCTGGCCGAGATCGGCGTCGACGCGGCGCGCTGGTTCTTCGGCTCACGAGCCATCACCACCGGCATCGACTTCGACATCGAGCTTGCCAAGCGGCAGAGCGCCGAGAACCCCGTCTATTACGTGCAGTACGCCCATGCGCGGTGCGCGTCGATCCTGCGGAACGGCGCGGAGCAGGCTCTCGAGCCTGACGCCACCGAGGCGGCATCTCTGCTTGAGCACCCCGCCGAGCAGGCGCTCGTGCGGCGCCTGCTCGCCCTGCCCGAGGTGGTGGCCGATGCCGCCCTACGCTACGAGACGCACGAGCTGACGAAGTACTGCCTAGAGGTGGCTCAGCTCTTCAGCCAGTTCTATCGCGATTGCCGGGTCCTGACCGATGATCCGGCTGAAGCTCCGCTCTCCCGCGCGCGGCTGGCACTGACCGATGCGGTGCGGCAGGTGCTGGCCAACGTGCTCGGCCTGATGGGCATCTCAGCGCCGGAGTCGATGTAGGGCGACTCCGCGGCTAGCCGCCGGCCAGTCCCACGGCCGGGTCGACGATCTCCGCCGACGAGGCGTGGACGATCAGGGTCTCGGTCTCGGAGAGGCGAACGAAGCGAGTCTCGAACGCGAGATCGTCGGTGATCCTGGCGTGCGCCCGCTCGAACTCGGTCGCGTGGGTCGGGTTGTCCCAGGCGATCCGCCAGGCGAGCGCCCAGCCGGCTTCGGCGTCGCTCGCCACCACCAGCGAGTCGCCGCCCCAACCGGCCGCCGCCTCCGTCGCCGAGCGGTTGGACACGCCCAGCTCCTCCAACCAGATGGCGACCATCGCCTCGCCGATGGTCGTCTCCTCGACACCCTCCCACGCCCCGCCGAGCTCGGACGCCAGCCCGGTTGCGAGCGCGGGGATCGTGACCTCGACCGGCGCCTCGGCATTCAGGTACTTGTCGGAGTGGATCACCTGCTCGGTCGAGTCGGGCAGATCGGCATAGGCCGCGTCGACCGCGTCCCAGCCGCCCGACGCCCACAGCTGTGTGACGAACTCCGCCCCGGCCAGGTATGGGAACTCCAGCTGGGCGACCATCCAGTCCGGGATGCCGGTCATGTCCGGCAGCGGCGTCTGACTGATCCCGAGCTGCTCCTCCGGCGTGAGGTGCTCGAGCGCCCACAGCACCATGGCGAGCGATGCGTCGCCCTCCTCGAGCGCCACCCGCGCCAGGGCAGCGTCCTCGTCGCTGACCTGCGCGTCACGTGCCGCGCCGGTGTCGAATGCTGCGTCCTGGAGGGCGTGCGTGTACTCGTGGGCGTAGGTGACGCGCGCCTCCGGGGTGAGCCCCGCGTCGCTGACCACCACCATCCGCTCCCGCTCGAACTCGTAGAAACCCAGGGCCTGGCCCGCATACAGCTCCTCGGTGAGGGCCCGCAGGTCCTGGTCCGCGGCGAGCAGGCCCAGCGCTCGCAGCGTCAGGTTGTCGCGCTCGAGCTCCTCCGGCGTCCAGGTCTCGTCGAAGATCCTTCGAAGCTCATCCGCCAGCTCGGCCCGGGTCAGGATCTCCGGCGGACCGATGTCGGCGGCGGGCAGGCGGCGCAGATCGAGTACCTGGGCCTCGATCTCCGCGAAGGCGTCCAGCGGGTCGAGCGAGGGACCGGGCGAGCCGGGCACGGGGGTCGGCGTGTCGATCGGCGGCGTGGCGCTGGCAAGCGGGCCGACCGCCACCGGGACGCCCAACGCGCGCAGCGACAAGACCGCCACGATCGCCATCGCCAGGAGCAGGACGCCGATGGCGGCGAGGCGCTGGGCCAGCGTGGACATCGGCCGCATTGTCGCATCTGAAGGTTCAGGTTTCTTAAGCCGGCCCGGTGTTTGGGATTCACATCGGCCCTATAGCGTTCACGCTGCGAGTTGGAGATCCAGTTGGGTTTCTACCTCCACCCTCCCTCCTTCGAGCGCCGGTGTCATTGGGCGGGCACCGGCGCTCGTGCTATGTCCGCTACCATGACCAGACCGATGGAGATCACCTGGTACGGGCGCGCCTGCTTCCGGCTCAAGGGCCGCGAGGCGACCGTCATCACCGATCCCTGTCCACCGTCAACCGGGTTCGTGGCAGGCAAGCACGACGTCGACCTCCTCACCATCTCGCACGCGCATCCCGACCACAGCTACACCCGCTCGATCACGGCCGGGCTGACGCTGACGCGCCCCGGGGAGTACGAGCACCGCGGCGTCCTCGTCACCGGGGTTCGCGCCTTCCACGACGGCCAGGCCGGCGCCGAGCGTGGCGAGAACATGATCTTCGCGGTCGAGATCGATGGCGTCCACGTCTGCCACCTCGGCGACCTCGGCCACCTGCTCACCGAGGAGCAGCTGGCGGAGCTGGGACCGATCGACGTCCTCCTGGTCCCGGCCGGCGGCCAGTTCACCATCACGCCCGCGGAGGCGGCCGAAGTGGTCTCCCAGGTGAGCCCCAAGATCGTGGTGCCCATGCACTACGCCACCGACGGAGCCTCCACCGACCTGCTCGGCCCCGAGCGGTTCGTCCACGAGATGGGACTCGGCGAGCCGATGCGGCAGCCGAAGGCGGTGGTCCAGTCCTCCTCACTCCCGGACGAGACCCAGGTCGTGCTCCTCGAGGCCCGCGGCCGCACCGGCAGCTGAACCCCGCGGGGCGGGGCGGTGTGTGCGCGCACCACTGTCGGTACCCGCGTACGGCTCCATTGCCCACCCAACCCCAGCAGACCCCCCAATCCTGACCTTCACCGGAGTCAACAGGTACTAGCCAGAAGGGTACTTCTGGTTGTATCCTCGCATCTCGCACGTAGCCGTCCGGGCTGAATTGCACTCCAGGAGGGGACGATGCTCCAGGTCACCGGGTCTCGACTACCGCGCCTAGCGCTCGCCATGCTGGCCATCGCCGGCCTGCTCCTCGCCCTGGTTGGCAGCATCTCGACAGTGCGGGCAGGCGGAGTCTGCCCCGAGGACCTGGCAGATCGGGTGTCCCACGACGAGTCGTACACCATCACCCGTGGCACGGACACCATCACGGCCACATCGCTCGATGATGTGCAGGAGGGCGATTCGGTCGAGATCCACTTCGTCGTCGCGGAAGGCTGCACGGGCGTTGGCGTTTACATCTTCTCGTACACCGCCAGCGGCAACACCCACGAGACCATGAACCCCCAGAAGCTGTTCGACAAGGACGAGGGGACGTTCGATGCCGGCACCCACGCATTGGGCCCGATCGACGTCCCGGATTGCTTCTTCCAGGTGGACGTCGTGATCAAGGAGCTCGATGCCGAGGGCGAGGAGACGGAAAGATTCATCCTCGACGCGAACCTGGGAGGCGATAACGCCTGTGTGGACGAGCCGACACCCGAGGAGGACGTAGAGGGCGGCACACCCGTCCCGGCGCCCGAGGAGGACGTCCAGGGCAGCACCGGCACGCCGGCGGCGAGCCTTCCGAATAGCGCCGTGAGCCTAACGGCGTCGAGCGTCATCGCAGGTCTCGTGTTCGGCGTCATCCTGTTGACATCGCTCGGCACGCTGGCCTGGCGCAACGTGCGGGCGAGCGGCAGGCGCCGCTAGCTGACGCGCGACCCGGGAACCGGGGCGCAGCGGCCTAGATCAGGGCGAGCTCGCGGCCGACTTTCTCGAAGGCGGCCAGGCAGGCCTCCAGCTCGTCGCGGCTGTGCTCGGCCGTGACGATGGTGCGCACTCGTGACCGATCGTCAGGGACCGTCGGGAATCCGATACCCTGCGCGAAGACGCCCTCTTCGAAGAGCCGGTCGGACAGCTTCATGGCGAGGGCCCCGTTTCCAGCGATGACCGGCGTGATGGGGGTCTCCGAGCGCCCGATGTCGAAGCCGAGCCGCGCCAGCCCCGCCTTGAAGAAGCGGGCGTTCTGCCACAGCCGATCGATCAGCTCCGGCTCGGACTCCAGCACGTCGATCGCAGCCAGGCACGCTGCGACGACCGCCGGCGGATGCGAGGTCGAGAAGAGGAACGGTCGCGAACGGTGCTCGAGCACCGTTCGCAGCGTCGCGGGCCCGGCGACGTAGCCGCCCAGCACGCCGATCGCCTTCGACAGCGTCCCGACCTGGACCTGCACCCGACCGTGCAACCCGAAATGATCGACGCTGCCCCGTCCGTTGCGGCCCAGCACGCCTGACGCGTGGGCATCGTCGACCATGACGGCGGCGTCGGCCGCCTCCGCGGCCTCGACGATCTCCGGCAGCCGGGCGATATCGCCGTCCATGCTGAACACGCCGTCCGTGATCACCAGCACCACTCGATCGGCGCCGCCCGGTGCCGCGCGCACCTCGCGCAGGGCGCCAGCCAGCGCGTCGATGTCGGCGTGCGGGAAGATCTTGCGCTCCGCCTTGGTCAGGCGGATCCCGTCGATGATCGAGGCGTGGTTCAGTGCATCGGACACGATCACCGCGCCCTCCGGGGCGAGGATCGGGATCACCCCGGTGTTGGCGGTGAATCCGGATTGAAAGGTGAGCACCGCCTCCACCTGCTTGAACTCGGCCAGCCGCGCCTCGAGCTCCTCGTGGAGGCTCATCGTGCCGGCGATGGTGCGCACCGCGCCCGAGCCGGCGCCGAAACGCCGCACCGCTTCGAGGGCGGCTTCGCGCAGCTTGGGGTGGGTGTTCAGGCCGAGGTAGTTGTTGCTCGACAGGGTGATGACCTCGCGCCCGTCGATCACGCAGCGGCTGCGCTGCTCGCTCTGCACCACCCGCAGGCGACGGAAGAGCCCCTTGGCCTTCAGCTCATCGATCTCGGCTTCGAGGAAGGCAAGCGGGTTGTGGGCGCGAGCCGTGGCGCCGACGGCGGTATCGGTCATGGCAGGAGGACCACCTTTCCAGCGTGCCGCGAGGCGATCAGCTCGAAGCCGCGCTCCCAGTCGGCGAGGTCGAAGCGATGCGTCAGGATCGGCCTGACGTCCAGGGCGCCGGAGCGCAGCAACGCCTGCGTCCGCTCCCAGCTGTCGTACATGCGGCGCCCGTAGATGCCGTACAGGCGCAGGCCCTTCTGGATGACGAGGTCGGAGAGGTCCACCCGGGGAGACTCGCTGAAGATGCCGAGCAGGCTGATCCGGCCGCCACGGGTCGCTGCCTGGAGCGCCTGGTCGAGCGCGGCAGGGGCCCCGCTCATTTCGAGCACCACCTCCACCCCGTCCCCGCCGGTGGCGGCGATGATGCGCTCGGCGGTGTCCGGAGCGCTCGCGTCGAGCGCCAGGTCGGCGCCCATCGTCCGCGCCAGCTCGAGCCGATAATCCTCGACGTCGGTGGCGATCACCAGTGCGGCGCCGGCCGCCTTCGCGATGCCGACCGTGCACAGACCGATCGGCCCACAGCCGGTGACGAGCACGCTTCGCCCCTCGATCGGCTCGACGAAGACGGCGTGCACCGCGTTGCCCATCGGCTCCTGAAGGGCAACGATCGCCGGGTCGAGGCCGTTTGACTCGATCGCGTTGGCCTCGGGGATGACCACGTACTCCGCGAAGCCGCCGTCCACGTGGGCGCCGATCACCTGCAGGTTGCGGCACAGGTGCATGTCCCCGGCCCGGCATTGCGTGCAGGTCCAGTCCACGATGTGGCTCTCGACGCCGACCAGGTCGCCGTCGCGCACCCGGGTGACGCCCGCTCCGGTGGCGGCCACCGTGCCGGCCAGCTCATGTCCCAGGATGATTGGGGGCTTCAGCACCTCGCGGGCCCACGGATCCCAGGCGAACAGGTGGTAGTCGGTCCCGCAGATGCTGGCCGCCTCCATCTTGAGCAGGACCTGGCCGGCGGCGGGCGTTGGGATCGGCCGTTCGATCAGCTCGGCACCGGGCTCCGGCCGGGTCTTGGCCAGCGCGCGCATGGTGCGGGTGGCTGTGGCGGTCATCGGCGGGCCACTGGTTGCACGCCGGCCAGTATAGGCAGGGGGCCCGTCAGTCCTCGCTGAACCAGGCTCGGGCCGAGGGCCGCAGCAGGCCGACGATGAGGACGGCGCTGATGAGCAGACCGATGGGCACGGTGGCCACGTACCAGCCGTTCGCCGCCGGTGCCGGCAGGTCGAACAGGGCGGGCGGCAGCCCCGCCAGCATCGGTGCCGCCAGCGCGGCGATCCCGATCGAGAAGCGGTGACCGATGCGCTTGCGCTGCAGCGCCACGGTGATCCCGAACAGCACGGCGGCCAGCTCGAGCATGATGAAGATCCCGAGCAGGCTGAACGGGGCTCGCTCGCTGAAGTCGACGAAGGCGACGATGCGCGGCAGGAGCAGGCCGGTCCCGGCGAGCAGCAGGAACGCCCAGACGAACCAGAGCCGGACAGGAAGAGGGGCTTTTCGCATGGGTGGGCTGGATGCTAGCAGCCGCCCAGACCGGATCGGATGTAAGGTGCCGCCGAAGTGGCTGGGCGATGGCGTAACGACGACTCTGCGGCACCCGACTGGGTGCGGGACGCGGTCTTCTACCAGGTCTTCCCGGACCGCTTCGCG
>DASQFY010000037.1:0-6054 GCA_035632895.1 Candidatus Dormiibacterota bacterium | reverse complement strand
TCTTCGCCTACCTGAACCTCTTCATGTTCAGCATGCTGCTGCTGATCCTGGGCGACAATTTCCTGCTGCTGTACGTCGGCTGGGAGGCGGTCGGCCTGTGCAGCTACGCCCTCATCGGCTTCTGGTACAAGAAGCCCTCGGCCGCGGGCGCCGCCAAGAAGGCGTTTGTCGTCAACCGCATCGGCGATTTCGGCTTCGGCCTCGGCGTCATTCTGATCTGGGTCAACCTCGGGACGCTGAGCTTCCGCGAGGTCTTCGCGCAGATCGGCACGCTCGACGGCGGGACGGTGACCCTGATCGCGCTGCTCCTCTTCGCCGGGGCGGTCGGCAAGTCCGCGCAGTTCCCGCTCCACGTCTGGCTGCCGGACGCGATGGAGGGCCCCACCCCGGTCAGCGCGCTGATCCACGCCGCCACCATGGTGAACGCCGGCGTCTATCTGGTCGCCCGCGCCAACCCGATCTTCGCCGAGTCCCCGACCGCGATGTGGGTGGTGGCCAGCATCGGCGTCTTCACCGCCATCTTCGCCGCCGCCATCGCGCTGACCCAGAACGATATCAAGAAGGTGCTCGCCTACTCCACGGTGAGCCAGCTGGCGTATATGTTCTTCGCCCTGGGGATCGGGGCCTGGGTGGCTGCCATCTTCCACCTGGTCAGCCATGGCTTCTTCAAGGGGCTGCTGTTCATGGGCTCAGGCTCGGTGATCCACGGCGCAGGCGGCGAGCAGGACATGCGCTACATCGGCGGCCTGCGCGAGCGGATGCCGTGGACCTATCGCACCATGGTCGTCGGCTCGCTCGCCCTGGCCGGCATTCCCATTTTCGCCGGCTTCTTCTCCAAGGACGAGATCCTGGCCGAGGCCTTCAACCGCGGCTATTACCTGTTCTACGTCATCGGCGTGGTGGTCGCCTTCATGACCGCCTTCTACACCTTCCGCATGGTCTTCCTGACCTTCCATGGCCGATGGCGCGGCACGCGAACGGTGTGGCGCCACGTCCACGAGTCGGCCAACACGATGGTGGCTCCGCTCGTGATCCTGGCCGTGCCCACCATCCTGGCCGGCCTGCTGCTCGGCATCCCGCCGGAGGGCGGACTGATCCATGGCTGGCTGGAGGAGGTCTTCGCCCATTCCGAGGAGGCGGGGGCCGGCATCCTGCCGGGCTCCCTGGCCGCCGGCGAGCACCACGGCTTCGAGCTGCTCGGGATCGGGGGACTGCTCCTGCTCATCGGTGCGGCCGCTGGCGCCGCCGGGATCTGGCTGGCCTATCGCTGGTACGTCCTCGACCCCGAGGCGCCGGGGCGCTTCGTGCAGCGCATCCCGTTCGGGCTGGGCCCGGGGATGTACGCCGCCAGCGTGAACAAGTATTACGTCGACGACATCTACCAGCTCGCCTTCGCTCGCGGCGGCGTGCTGCTTGCCAACGCGCTGTGGTGGTTCGACACCCGAGTGGTTGATGGCGCGGTCAACGGGGCCGGGTGGGTGGCCCAGCGCTTCGGCGGGCTGCTGCGCAAGGTGCAGACCGGACGGGTCCAGAACTATGGCCTGGGCATGGCCGCCGGACTGGTGTTGGTGCTGGTCGCCTACCTGGTGATCCGCGCATGAGCGACTGGCCGATCCTGACGCTCATCGTCTTCACCCCCCTGCTGGGGGTGCTGGCCCTGCTCTTGCTGCCTGGCAGCAACCATCGGGCCATACGCTGGGTGGCGCTGCTGGCGTCGCTGGCGACCTTCTTCTTCTCGCTCGTCCTGCTCGGCTACGAGACCGGCGGGGCGGAGTTCCAGTATCGCGAAGAGGTGGAGTGGATCCCCGCCTTCGGGATCGGCTATCGGCTCGGGGTCGACGGGATCTCGGTCGTGTTGGTCCTGCTCACCACCATCCTGTCGGTGGTCTCGATCCTCTACTCCTGGGACCCGATCCGAACCAGGGTCAAGGAGTACTACGCCACGATGCTGCTGCTGATGATCGGCATGCTCGGCGTCTTCGTCAGCCTGGACCTGTTCCTGTTCTACGTCTTCTGGGAGCTCAGCCTGATCCCGATGTACCTGGTCATCGGCATCTGGGGCGGGCCGCGGCGGATCTACGCCACCGTCAAGTTCGTGATCTACACGCTGGTCGGCTCGCTGCTGATGCTGGTCGCCATCCTGGCGGTCGCGATCGCGCATGGCGCCGAGACGGGCACCTTCACCTTCGCCTACGAGCAGTTGCGCGGCTTCCCGTATGCCGACGGGCTCCAGGCCCTGGCGTTCGTGGCCTTCTTCCTGGCATTCGCCATCAAGGTCCCGATGTGGCCGCTCCACACCTGGCTGCCCGATGCCCACGTCGAGGCGCCGACCGCCGGCTCGATCATCCTGGCCGCCGTGCTGCTGAAGCTGGGCGGCTACGGCTTCCTGCGCTTCAGCCTGCCACTGCTGCCCGATGCCGCCATGGAGTTCGCGCCCATCGTCATCGCCCTCAGCCTGGTGGCGATCCTGTACGGCGCGCTGGTGAGCATGGTCCAACCGGACCTCAAGAAGCTGATCGCCTACTCGAGCGTCTCGCACATGGGCTTCGTCACACTGGGCACCTTCGTGTTCAACGACCAGGGCCTGTCCGGCGCGGTATTCCAGATGGTGAGCCACGGCGTCACCACCGGCGCGCTCTTCCTGCTGGTGGGCGTGATCTACGAGCGCACGCACGACCGGCTCATCGGTCACATGGGTGGCCTGAACGCGCGCCTGCCGCGTTACGCGGCGCTGTTCGGCCTGTTCACCTTCGCGAGCATTGGCCTCCCGGGCCTGTCCGGCTTCGTGGGCGAGTTTCTGGTGCTGCTGGGCGCCTTCCAATACAGCGGCTGGGTGGCGGCCGCAGCAACGATCGTCGTCATCCTGAGCGCGGTCTACATGCTGTGGATGTTCCAGCGCGTCTTCTTCACCGTTCCATCCGACTGGATGCGGCGCTGGTGGCCGAAGCTGACCGACCTGACCCGCACCGAATGGCTCTCGCTGGCGCCACTGGTGGTGCTGGTGGTCGGGCTCGGCGTCTTCCCCGGCCCGGTGCTGGACGCGATCGAGGCACCGGTGCATCGCATCGTCGAGGCGGTCGGCGGCTCGGGCGGCCTCACCTCCCTCTCGCTGCCGTGGTAGCGGGACGAGGCTGAGCGAATGGACACCCTCGACGAGCTCTTCGCGCTCCTGCCTGAGCTGATCCTGACCGTCACCGTGCTGACGGTGATCACGGTGGACCTGTTCCTGCCGCGCACCGTGAAGTGGCTCCTCACCCCGCTCACGATCCTCGGCCTTGCGCTGGCAGGGGTCGGTTGCATCCTGGTCTGGGACTTGAACCAGAGCGTCTTTGCCGGCTTCTACATCGTCGACGACCTATCGGTCTTCTTCAAGGCGGCGACCATCGTCATCGGCGTGCTCTCAGCGCTCTTCGCGCCGCCCTACCTGATCTCGCGGCGACTGCCGCTGGGAGAGTTCAACGCCATCCTGCTCTTCAGCCTGATCGGCATGTTCGTGCTGGCCAGCAGCTCGGACCTGATCACCCTGTTCCTGGGCCTCGAGCTGATGGTGATGCCCTCCTACTTGATGGCCGGCTTCCACAAGACCGACCGCTACAGCAACGAGGGCGGGCTGAAGTATTTCCTGCTCGGCTCCTTCGCGTCGGCGATCCTCCTGTTCGGCATCAGCTGGAGCTACGGCCTGACCGGCAGCACTCGGCTCGAGGACCTCGGCGCCGGGCTGCTCGGAAGCGGCACGGCCGGGCTGGTCGCGATCGGGCTGCTGACGGTGGGGGCGACCTTCAAGATCGCCGCCGTCCCGTTTCACTACTGGACGCCGGACGCCTACCAGGGCGCACCCACTCCCATCACCGGCTTCCTGTCGGTGGGGCCCAAGCTGGGCGCCTTCGCGCTGCTGGTACGCCTCTTCGTGGTCGGCCTCGGGCCGGAACGCGCCGACTGGCTGACCGTGATGTCCATCCTGGCCGTGCTGACCATGACCGGCGGAAACATCGTGGCGTTGACCCAGACCAACGTGAAGCGCATGCTCGCCTACTCGAGCATCGCCCACACCGGCTACATCATGGCCGGCCTGGTCGTCTTCGCCGCGGCCACGACGCCGCAGGTGCAGCAGCAGGGCATCGAGGCGATCCTCTTCTACGTGCTTGGCTACGGGGTGATGAACATCGCCGCCTTCGCGGTGGTCGGCATGCTGCAGCGCGATCCGCGCCGGTATGGCGGCCTGGCGAGCTTCGCCGGGCTGGCCGGCCGTGCCCCGGCGCTGGCCGCCGGCATGGCGATCCTGCTCCTGTCTCTGACCGGGATCCCGCCCACCGTCGGCTTCTTCGCCAAGCTGTACGTGCTCCTCGCCGCAGTCGACGCTGGCCTCGGCTGGCTGGCAGTCCTCATCGCGCTGAACGCCGCGCTGGCCGCGTTCTACTACCTGCGCGTGATCGTGTACATGTACATGCGCGACCCCGAGGCGGATCCGGCACCGATCGAGCGGCATCCGTTCGGGTCGCTGGCACTCGTGCTGTCCGTGGTCGGGGTGCTGCTGCTCGGCCTCTTCCCGGAGCCTATCCTGGGCTTCCTGCGGAGCTCCGCCGGCAGCATCTTCTAGCCGATGGCTGCCCCCGCACCCCGGGAGCGGGCGCTCGCTGCCGCCGCGCGGCGGCTGCTCGGCGAACGGCGGCTGCTGATCGCCACCAACCGCGGGCCGGTCACCTTCGCCACCGCGCCGGATGGCGGCGTGCGCCCGCGTCGCGGCAGCGGCGGGCTCGTGACTGCCCTGAGCCAGGTCGGTCGCCATGTGCCCGTCACCTGGCTGGCGGCGGCAGTGAGCGAGGGGGACCGGCGCGTCGCCGCCGACCCATCCCTGGCCGACCGGCAGCAAGCGGATCGCGTCCGACTGCGCCTGGTGGCCGTGGAGCGATCGGCCCAGGACGCCGCCTACGGCGTGATCGCCAACCCGCTGCTCTGGTTCCTGCAGCACCAGATGTGGAACCTGCCCGAGCGCCCGGTGATCGATGCCGCCACGCTCCGCGCCTGGGAGAACGGCTACGTCCCGGTCAACCGCGCCTTCGCCGAGGCCGCGCTGCAGCAGTTTCCGGGCGACCCCGAGCCTCGGATCATGCTCCACGACTACCACCTGTACCTGGCCGCGGCCGAGATCCGCCGGCGGCGGCCACGGGCCATCGTCAGCCACTTCACGCACATCCCGTGGCCACCCTCCTCGCTGTGGCAGACGATCACGCCGGCGATTCGAACCGGAATCATGGCCGGGCTGGCCGCGAGCGACGTGGTCGGCTTCCAGACCGCGCGCTATGCCCACAACTTCCTGCGCTGCGCCGAGTCCTTCGTGCCCGATGCGCGGGTCGACTATCGGGCCCGCTCGGTGACCCTGCCGGACGGCCACGTCGCGCGGGTGCGTCACTATCCGATCAGCATCGACGTCGAGGCGACCCGCCGCGTCGCCACCTCTCGCGCAGCGCAGCGCCATGCCGAGCGGCTCGTGGCGGGCAGCGGCGAGCGGATCATCGTTCGGGTCGACCGCCTGGAGCCGTCGAAGAACATCCTGCGCGGCTTCGCCGCCTTCGAGGCGCTCCTGCAACGCACCCCGAAGCTGCGCGGGCGCGTCACCTTCCTCGCCTTCCTGGTGCCCTCGCGCACCGGCCTGCGCGAGTACGGCGACTACGGCCGCAAGGTGCAGGCCGCGGTCGAGCGGATCAACGCGCGCTTCGGGCTCGCCGGCTACCGGCACGTCCAGCTCTTCTACGAGAACGACTACGCCCAGGCGCTGGCGGGCCTCTCGATCGCCGACGTGGTGCTCGTCAACCCGCTGATCGACGGCATGAACCTGGTCGCCAAGGAGGCGGCGACCGTCAGCGGACGCGATGCGGCGATCGTCCTGTCGGAGACGGCCGGCGCCTACGACCAGATGGCGGACGGCGTGCTCCCGGTCGCCCCCGCCGACGTGGTCGGCACCGCCGACGCGCTGGCCGCCGGCCTGGCGATGCCCCGCGCGGAGCGCGCCGAACGACTCGCGCGGCTGCGCGCCGGCGTCGAGCGCGAAGACCT